>CAZIVZ010000272.1:1803-5106 GCA_964542495.1 uncultured Aquihabitans sp. | reverse complement strand
CGATCTCGCCGTCGGGGCCGTAGGCGAGCAGCACGCCGGCCTCCTCGAAGCTCTCCCGGATGGCGGCCACCCAGAACGCGAGGCCGCCGCGCTCGATGCCGAGCCGCCGGGACGCGTCGACGTCGGTGCGGCCCTGGCAGACCGGCCCGAGGTCCGCGTGGCGATCCGCGGGGTCGACGGCACCGCCCGGGAACACGTGGGCCCCGCCGACGAAGTCGGAGTTGAGGTTGCGGCGCAGCATGAAGACCTCGAGGCCCTCGGCTCCGTCACGCAGGATCAACACGGTGGCGGCGTCGCGCAGCACCACCGGGGGCCGGTCGGCGCCGGTCACGGGTTGAGGGGCGGTCGCCCGACCGGATCGTCGGGGCGGCCTGCGGCCTCGCGGCCGGTCACGTCGAAGGTCTCGGCCCGGAAGGACCCCACGAAGCGGGCGCCGGCACCCCCGCCGGCGGTGGCGAAGAACTGGCCGGTGCGACCGCCCACGGCGAAGCGCTTCATGAGCGGTGCACGCACGAGCGCCCGGGTGGGTGGGATGAGCAGGAGGTAGCCCACGATGTCGCCGATGAAGCCGGGGGCCAGCATGAGCGCTCCCGCCACCACGATCAGCAAGCCGTCCACCAGCTCCTTGCCCGGGACGCGGCCGTGGTCGACGGCGTCTCGGACCCGGGCCAGCACGCTCAGGCCCTGGCGCTTCAGCAACCAGGCGCCCACCATGCTCTCCAGCACGAGCAGGGCGATGGTCTCCCAGGCACCGATCACATGAGCCACCTGGATGATCACGTACAGCTCGACGAGCGGTGCCACCACCAGGAGCAGCACGACGAGCCACATGGCCACCAGGGTACCGCCGGCCGGCGATGACCGGTCTGGGGGACAGAACCCGGCCCACAGAATCTGCGCAGATTCTGCGGACTGCGAACCCTGCTTCTGAAGCTGGTGGTGGTCATCGGTGACCGGTCTGGGCGACAGAACCGACGGGCGGGGTCGGGCGCGGGAACAATGGGGCCATGTCCCTGAACCTGAGTCGCTGGATGGGCTACGCAAAGGCCCGCCTCGAGTCGGTGGTCGGGCGCGGCAACGACGAGCTCACCCGCCTCGAGGCCGAGCGTGAGGTGGAGCTTGCGGAGAAGCCCTGGCTGCGCGCCGATGCCGAAGCGCCCACGCTCGACGAGGCGCGGGCGCGCATCGAGTGGGAGACCCGCCGCCAGGAGGAGCTCGCCGCGGCCCGAGACGCCGCGCCCGTCGAGTCGAGCACCCCCAGCCCGGCCGCGGGTGCGGGCACCGGTACCGGCCCGGGCGCGCCGGCACCTCCGCGCGACCCCGAGGAGCTGCGCCTCGACGCAGAGGCGGAGCAGGCGAAGCTGGCCCTCGAAGCCCGGGACCGGGCGGCGGCGGAGCGGTTGGAGGAGATCCGTCGGGAGCTGGGCGTGGACGCCCCGCCCGGGCCGCCCGCCGATGGCGCCGGCCCGTGAGCCGGGGCCCCGACGGGCGACCCGACCTCAGCTGACCTTGGTCAGCAGGTCCTTGCGCTCGTTCTCGTTGAGCCCACCCCAGATGCCGTGGGGCTCGCGGATGGCCACCGCGTAGTCGAGGCAGGGCCGCTTCACCGGGCAGGTGCGGCAGATCTCCTTGGCCCGCACCTCGCGGCCCAGCTTCTCCTCCTTGCGCTCGAAGGTGCCGGGCGGGAAGAACACCGCCGCTTGCGGACCCCTGCAAGCAGCCTTGAGCTGCCAATCGTCCCCGTGTCGTTGTGCACTCACCGGAAGTCCCCCTTTCGGTAGGTGAGCGAACGTAGGCTCACCCGCCCTGGGGAACAAGACCCAACTTTCGCGAGCAGCTTGTTGCACCATCGCGAGCGCGGGAACGCCTGGTCAGCGCTCCCGGTCGGCAGGAGCCAGGGGCTCGCCGTCCACGAGCACCACGCCGGGGTCGGCGTCGTCGCCGGAACCGCCACGCTTCTCCCGATAGTCCACCGCGCCGCCCTCGAGCGGTTCCACCTCGAGCAGCAGCCCGTCGACCTCCACCACCCGCACCCCGGCGCGGAGCTCGATCGGGGTGGCCCGGTTGGTGCGGGCCCGCCAGAGGCCGCCACGCACCCGCACCACACCGTCGGGCGAGACGTTCGTGACGGCCTCGCCCTCCTCGCCGATCATCCACTCGCGCCCGATCGTGGGCGTGGAGAAGCGGGTGCGCACCATGGCCGGCATGCCGCCCACCATGAACAGCGGCACGCCCACCAGGCCCACGAGCAGCGTGATCCACGACAGGCCGAGGCCGTCGTAGAGCAGGAGCGAACCGGCCACGAGCGAGACGCCGCCGATGGCGGACCACACTCGCGGCACGCCCGTCTGGACGTCGACGGTGAAGCCGAAGATGGCGAACACCAGCAGGGCGATGCCGACGGGACGGGTGGGCAGCACGGCCAGGCCGTAGCACGAGAGCACGAAGCACCCGGCGCCCACCAGGCCGGCCACGCCCACCCCCGCGGTGAACAGCTCGAAGACGATCAGCGACAAGCCGATCAGCAGGAGCAGGTAGGCGGCGGGCGGGCTGGCGACGGTGTGGAACAGCTGGTCCTGGACGGGCAGCGCCGAGAACACCGGGATGGTGACCGGCTCGCGCACCCGGCGGCCCTCGACGGTGACCACCTTGGTCTGCACGCCGTCGAGCTCGATGATGAACTCGCCGATCACCGCGGCCCGGCGATCCGGGGCGACGCCGAGCTGGCGGGCCTCCTTGTCGCCGATGGTGCCGCCCTCGAGCCGCTCCCGGGCGGCGAGGAACTCGGGCGAGAGCTGGTCCTCGTCGACCACGAGCTCGCCGGTCTTGCCGAGGCGGGCGCCGGGGGCGATGCCGATGAGGTCGCTCACGCCGGCGAGCTGGGCGGCACCGCCGAGGGCACGGGACCCGCTGGGGCCCACCCACACGGTGACGGGCACCTTGGCGTCGTGGATGCGGGTGGCGAGCGAGCGCAGGCGGGCGTCGTCGACCACGGACCCGGAGCTGTCGAGCTGGAGCACCACCGCCACCACGCGGGTGCGCTCGCCGTCGGCGATGGAGCGCTCGATGAAGTCGGCCAGCACCGGGTCGATCAGGCCCTCGACCTTGATGATGGTCACGCGCCCCGGGTCGTCGGCGGCGAGGGGCGCGACGGGGGCGGCTTGGGCACGGGCGCCGGCGGGCGCGGCCAGGCCGAGCACGGTGCCGACGAGGACCAGAAGGAGACCGACGATGGGTAGTCTGCGCAACGCGAGTGCTCCGAACGAAGCCGATTGACGAGAGGTCAGGAGTGGATCCAGCGCA
>CAZIVZ010000272.1:0-1703 GCA_964542495.1 uncultured Aquihabitans sp. | reverse complement strand
CGCGAGTGCTCCGAACGAAGCCGATTGACGAGAGGTCAGGAGTGGATCCAGCGCAGTTCTTCGCTGCATCCCGTCTCGTCATCGTTGCGGGCAAGGGCGGGGTGGGCAAAACCACCGTGTCGGCCACGCTGGCGCGCGCCGCGGCCCACCAGGGCCTGTCGACGCTGATCGTGGAGGTGGAGGGCAAGTCCGGCCTGTCGGCCATGTACGGGGAGCCGGCGTTCTCCTACGAGGAGGTGTCGCTCGCCGACCCCGATCCGGGCCGCGGCTTCGGCGGGGTGCGCGCCCGCACGCTCACCCCCGACGACGCCCTGCTCGACTACCTCGAGGGTGCCGGCATGAGCCGCATCTCCCGGCGCCTCGTGGCCAGCGGGGCGCTCGACATGGTGGCCACCGCCGTGCCCGGCATCCGAGACATCCTGGTGCTCGGCAAGGTGCGCTCCATCGAGCAGGGGCCCTCGGCGGACCTGGTGGTGCTCGACGCCCCCGCCGCCGGCCACGCCATCTCGTTCCTCCAGTCCGCCAGCGGGCTCGCCGACGCGGTGCGCCTCGGCCCGATCAACGCCCAGGCGCGAGACGTGCTGGCCCTGCTCGACGACCCCGAGCGGTGCCAGGTGCTGCTGGTGACCCTGCCCGAGGAGACCCCCGTCAACGAGCTGGTGGAGACCGCCTACCAGTTGGAGGACCGGGTGGGCGTGAGCCTGGGCCCGGTGGTGGTCAACGGCTGCTACCCCGACCTGCCGGGCCTGGACGCAGACCCGGCCGCGGCCGCGGCCGAGAGCGGGACCTCCCTGCGGCGCGGCGAGGCGGCCACCCTCGCCGCCGCCGCCGAGTTCCGGCGCGACCGCATGGCGCTCCAGGCCGAGCAGCTCACCCGCCTCAACGACGCACTCCCGCTCCCCCAGCTTCGCCTGCCCTACCTGTTCGACGCCGAGCTCGGGCCTGCGCAGCTCGACCAGTTGGCCGCAGCCCTGCTCGCCGGCGTGCACGACCTGCCGGCGCCGCACGTCGAGACGGTGGAGCCGTGACGCCCCCGGCCGCCGGCAGTGACGCGAAGCGAGCGGCCACGCCCGAGCAGGGCGAGCTCACCGCGCTGGTGCACGAGCGGTCGATCCTGATCTGCTCCGGTTCGGGCGGCGTGGGCAAGACCACCACCGCGGCCGTGCTGGCCATGGAGGCGGCCGAGGCGGGCCGGCGGGCGGTGGTGGTGACCATCGATCCGGCCAAGCGCCTGGCCGACGCCCTGGGGCTCGACGGCATCGGCAACGCCCCCAAGCGGATCGACGGGCCGTGGGCCGGTGAGCTGTGGGCGGTGATGCTCGACACCAAGAGCACCTTCGACGACCTGGTCACGCAGTACTCCGCCGATCCCGACCAGGCCGAGCGGATCCTCGCCAACCGGTTCTACAAGAACATCTCCGGCGCCCTCTCGGGCACGCAGGAGTACATGGCCATGGAGAAGCTCTACGCCCTCCACGCCGACGAGGCGTTCGACCTGGTGGTGGTGGACACCCCGCCGAGCCGCAACGCCCTCGACTTCCTGGAGGCGCCCCGACGCCTCACCCGCTTCCTCGACCACCGCCTCTACCGGGTGCTCATGGCCCCCACCCGCGGGGTGATGAAGGCGGTGAACGTGGCGGCCCAGGCGTTCGTGCGCAGCGTGTCGAAGGTGGTGGGCGGCGAGGTGTTCGACGACGCCGTGG
>CAZIVZ010000271.1:0-5112 GCA_964542495.1 uncultured Aquihabitans sp. | reverse complement strand
GAGGATCTCCGGTGCCGCCTGCTCGCGGGTGGCGTCGGTGATGCACTGGTTGATCGACGAGACCTCGCCGTCGTAGGCCGCGTCGCTCAGCCCGTTGAACGCCGCGATGCAGAACGAGTCGTTGCCGATCACGTGCACCAGGCCCGAGTCGCCGTTGGCGACCTCCTGCATCTGCGTGGTCATGTCGGCGGTGCCGGCCGGCACCTTGACCAGGTCGTAGTCGATGCCGTTGTCCTCGAGCAGAGCGGGCCCGACGCTCTCGAACGAGGTGAGGGCCTGCGGCACGTCGATCACCACGAAGGTGATCTGCTTGATGTCGTTGGCCTTGGCCACCGAGACCGGCACGCTGAACAGCGTGCCGTTGCCGTTGTTGAGGTTGTAGGTGGACTGGTCGTCCTCGAGCAGCTCGGTGCCGTTGGCGCCGAGCAGCATCATCGGGATGCCCGCCTCGTGGATCGGGGGCCAGACCGACTCGGTCACCGACGACTGGCTGAGCGCCACCGCCACCACCTCGTCGCGCACGAACTGGTTGGCGCAGTCGGTGCCGCCGGCGGGGTCGCCCTTGGTGGCGCAGGTGACGATCTCCACCGGTCGGCCGGCGATGCCGCCCTTGTGGGCGTTCCAGAAGGCCGCGGTGGCCTCGGCGGCGTCGAACTCGCTGCTGTTGTCGAACGCGTCGGTGGCGCCGTCGCTGATCATGCCGATCTTGACGGGCTCGCCCTTGGCTTCGTCCTTGGGGCCGAGCAGGTCGGTGACCTGGTCCGTGCTGGGAGCGGTGGTGGAGGCCGCCGCGCCATCGCCGCTGCCGTCGTCGGAGTCCGCGCACGCGCTCACCGAGAGCACGAGGAGCGCGGCGGCGATGGCGCCTGCTGCCCTGCGGTGACGGCGTGAAGCCCTCAGGTGGTTCCCGGCGATTGGCATGTACCCCTCCGACTGTGTCGTTCGTGGCATCCCCAGGGAGACCCGGAAACGCCGTTTTCATCTTGGCAGAAGTTGCATCTCGGCGCTGGGCGTGGAGCAGGCGGGCTCCGGTCAGGTCGGCGTCGTGACCGGGAGGGTCTCCCAGCCGCGGACCGTCGACGTGGGCGCCAGGCGGGCCCGGTCCCAGTCGACGTCCCATTCGGGGAAGCGGTTCAGCACCTCGTCGAGGGCCACGCGGCCCTCCAGGCGGGCCAGCGCGGCGCCGAGGCAGAAGTGGATGCCGTGGCCGAACGTGAGGTGGGGGCCGTCGTCGCGGTGGATGTCGAACCGCTCGGCGTCGGGGAACCGGCGCTCGTCGTGGTTGGCGGCACCGTTCAGGAACAGCACGGCGCTGCCCTCGGGGATGGTCCGGCCGTGGATCTCGACGGCGCGCGACGTGCACCGGCCGACGTAGGGCGCCGGCGTCTCGAAGCGCAGCAGCTCCTCGATCGCCCCCGGGAGCAGGGAGCGGTCCGCCACCAGCTCGCGCCGCTGGTCGGGGTGCTCGGCCAGGACCTTGCCCGTCCAGCCGATCAGCCGGTTGGTGGTCTCGTTGCCGGCGCCGGACACCACGGCCAGGTAGGTGAGGAGCTCCTGGCGGGTCAGCTTGCGGCGGGTGCCGGTCTCGTCGTCGAACTCGGCGTTGAGCAGCTCGGTCATGATGTCGTCGGAGGGGTGGTCCACGCGCCAGTCGATGTACTCCTCGAACAGCTCGCCGTTGCCCACGGACTCCTCCGTGACCTCCATCGGCTTGCCGCCCTCGGTCCGCAGGTTGTCGTCGGTGTGGTCGCGGAACGTCTCCTGGTCGGACTCGGGGATGCCGAGCAGCATGCCGATCGTGCGCATCGGGATCTGGGCGCCGAGGTCGGCGATGAAGTCGAACCCGCCGGCGCCCACCAGCGGGTCGAGGGTGCGGGCGCAGAAGGCCCGGATCTTCGGCTCGAGGGCGGCGACGCGCTTCGGTGTGAACATCCGCGAGAGCAGGCGCCGGTGCACGGTGTGGGTCGGCGGGTCCTCGAAGATGAGGATGCCCGGCGGCATCTCGATGCCGGCCTTGATGAGCTCGAGGATGCCGCCGCGGCCGGAGATGAACGTGGCCGGGTCCATGAGCCCGCGCTCGACGTCGTCGAAGCGGCTGACGGCGTAGAAGTCGTGCTCGGCGTTGTGGTAGAGCGGCGCCTCGTCTCGCAGCCGGCGGAAGGTCGGGTACGGGTCGGCGTCGATGTCGACGTCGTAGGGGTCGTAGTGGACCGCGCCGTCGCTGATCGTCGTCACGTGCTCGCTCCTGTCGGGAAGACGCCGATGCCGGCCGCCTCGTTGCGTCGCTTCCACTCCGCCTTGGGCATGCGGGTCACGTCGACGTCGGTGGCGCGCGCCCGCAGGGCCCCGACGGTGGCGTCGGCCCGGGCCGTGTGGGCGAACGGGTCCCAGCCGAAGAAGCGGGTGGCGTTCTCCCAGGTGATCTTGTGGATCTCCTCGGGGGTGCACCCCGCGTCCTGGAGCTCGCCCCAGGCGAACTCGGGGGAGGTGGGCCACGTCGTGTCGGTGTGGGGGTAGTCGCACTCCCACGCGATCAGATCGATCCCGATCCGGTCCCGGAGCAGCAGGCCCGACGGGTCGGTGATGTAGCAGGCGAGGAAGTGGTCCCGGAAGACCTCGGAGGGGAGCTTGCCGCCGAAGTCGTCGGCACCGTGCAGCCACCGCTGGTTCTCGAAGTGCCGGTCGATCCGGTCGAAGTAGAACGGGATCCAGCCGATGCCGCCCTCGGAGAGGGCCACCTTGAGGCTCGGGAAGGCTCGCAGCGTCGGCCCGAACAGCAGGTCCTGGGCGGTGATGGCGCTGATCTGGCAGGCCAGGACCATGAGGTGGTCCACGGGGGCCTCGGCCGGTCGCTTGATCACGTCGAACCCGCCGCCGATGTGCAGCGAGAGGACCATGTCCTCGTCGCAGAGGGCGGCGAGCATCGGGTCCCAGTAGCCCGACAGGAAGCTCGGGAACCCCTGGACGTGCGGGGTCTCGAGGAAGCTGATGGACCGGCAGCCCTTCGCCCCGAGACGGTGCACCTCGTCGACGGCGAGGTCCACGTCCCACATGGGCACGAGGCCGAGCGGGATGAACCGGCCCGGGTAGGTTCCGCACCACTCGTCGACCGCCCAGTCGTTGTACGCCTGGAGCATGACGAGGGCCATCTCCTTGTCGCCGGCCTCGGAGAAGGTCCGGGCGTTGAACCCGGCCATGGTCGGGAAGCACATGGAGGCCAGGATCCCGTTGGCGTCCATGTCCCGCACGCGCTCGTGGATGTCGAAGCAGCCGGGGCGCAGCTCCGAGTAGGTGCCGGGGTTGAAGCCCCACTCCTCGGCCGGCCAGCCCACCGTGGCGGCCATGCCGAAGCGGGTCGAGGTGGCCTCCCCGCCGAACACCCACTCGTCGATGCCCTGGGCGTTGCGGACGACCTTGGGCGCCTGGTCCTTCCACTTGGCCGGGACGTGGTCGTCGTACATGGTCGGCGGTTCGATCATGTGGTCGTCGATGCTGACCAGGATCATGTCGTCCATCTGCATGTCGTCGGCTCCTCTCGGCGCGGGGATCGTCAGGCGGTGGTCACGGGGAGGGACTCCCACCCGCGGACGGTGGAGGTGCGGGCCTGCACCGCGTGGTCCCAGTCGACGTCCCACTCCGGGAAGCGCTGGAGGATCTCGTCGAGTGCCACCCGGGCTTCGAGGCGGGCGAGCGAGGCGCCGAGGCAGAAGTGCAGGCCGTAGCCGAACGACAGGTGGTGGCCGATGGTGCGGTGGATGTCGAACGAGTCGCCGTTCGGGAACTCCCGGTGGTCGCGGTTGGCTGAGCCGTTCAGCAACAGCAGGGCGCTGCCGGCGGGCACGATCTGGCCGTGGTGCTCGGCGTCGGCGGTGACGTAGCGGGCCTGGACGGGGGAGGGGGCCTCGTAGCGGAGGATCTCCTCGATCGCCTGGGGCACCAGCGAGCGGTCGTCGGCGATCTCGCGGCGCTGGTCTGGGTGCTCGGCCAGGACCTTGCCGGTCCAGCCGATCAGCCGAGTGGTGGTCTCGTTGCCGGCGGCGGCGAGGAGGTTGACGAAGTTGAGGATCTCGGTGCGGGTGAGGCGCCGGCGGGTGCCGGTGGCCGAGTCGTCGAACTCGGCCTCGAGGAGCTCGGTCATGAGGTCGTCGGAGGGGTGGTCGGCCCGCCAGTCGATGTAGTCCGAGAACAGGTTGGCCTGGTCGAGCCCGGCCTCGAAGGCGTGGGCGTCGGGCACGACGCCGTCGGCCTCCATCCGCAGTCCCTTGTCCATCCGGTCGCGGAGCGCTCGCTGGTCCTGCTCGGGGATGCCGAGCAGCATGCCGATGGTGCGCATGGGCATCTCGGCGCCGATGTCGGCGATGAAGTCGAAGCCGCCGGCCCCCACCAGCGGGTCCAGGCACGCGGCGCACAGCTCGCGGATCTTGGGCTCGACGGCGGCCATCTTCCGGGGCGTGAAGGCCCGCGAGAGGATGCCGCGGTGGTCGTCGTGGCCCGGCGGGTCGTCGAAGATGATCGACCCCGGGGGGATCTCGATGTCGGCCTTGATGAGCTCCAGCAGCGAGCCCTTCTTGGAGCTGTAGGTCCGCCAGTCCTTGAACGCGCCCTCCACGTCGGCGAACCGGCTGAGGGCGAAGAAGTCGTGGCGGTCGTTGTAGTAGAGCGGTGCTTCCTCGCGCAGGCGCCGCCAGACCGGGTAGGGGTCGGTGTCGATCTCGAAGTCGTACGGGTCGTAGTAGGCGGCGTCCGAGCCGGTGTCGGTGGCGGTCATGCGACCGGCCACGCGATCGACTTGGTCTCCACGTACTGGTCGAACCCCGCCACCCCGTTCTGGCGGCCGATGCCGCTCTGCTTGTAGCCGCCGAAGGGGAGGTCGGCCATGTAGGCGGCCGCGCCGTCCACGCTGACGGTGCCGGCCCGGAGCCGGTCGGCCACGGCCATGGACCGCTCGGTGGAGGCGGAGAACACGGTGCCGGCCAGGCCGTAGACGCTGTCGTTGGCGATGCGCACGGCGTCGTCGTCGTCGTCGAAGGGGATGCAGACGAGCACCGGCCCGAAGATCTCCTCCTGGGCGATGGTCATCGAGTTGTCGACGTCGGTGAACAGCGTGGGCTC
>CAZIVZ010000270.1:0-5123 GCA_964542495.1 uncultured Aquihabitans sp. | reverse complement strand
TGGCCGCCGACGCCCGGTCGGGATCGTGGCCCGGCATGAGCCGCCCGAGCCGTGCCGCCGACACCTCCGCCTGGCGCTGCCAGGCGGACCACCGTGCCGTGACGCGCGGCAGCCCCGCCACGAGGGTGGCGTAGGTGGTGAACAGGCCGACGTCACCGACGGTGAGCTCACCTCGCCGCAGGGCGGGAGCCGTCAGCAGCAGGGCCAGGCCCAGCCCGGCGTTGGCGGTGATCCCGCCCAGCACCTGGGCCACCTGGGTGCCCACCTGGTCGCGCCGGGCGGCGGCGGCCCGGCGGTGGCCGAGGGCCTCGAAGCGCCCGAGCACGGCGTCCTCGGCGGCCGCCACCTTCACCGCGCCGATGGCTCCGAACGCATCGCCGATGAAGCCGGTGACCCCAGCCGTGGCCTGGCGCTCCACCATCCGCCAGTGCTTGAGGCGTGACGCCAGGGCTTGGCCCAGGAACAGCACCGCGGCGATGGGCAGGACCATGGCGACCGCCGCCGCCGGTGAGATCACCAGCAGCACCACCACGCCGCCCAGCGAAGCGAGGGACGCGGCCACCATGTCGAGCCAGACGTCGAGCACCTGGGCCACGTCCCGCGCGTCGTCGCGGAACCGGCTGACCGCCTCGCCCGGCGATCCGGGGAGCCGACCGGTCACCGGTCCCGGGTCCTGGCCGAGGGAGCGCATGGCGTTGACCCGGGGGACGGTGTGCCAGAAGACCCACCCGCCGTGCCACTGCACGATGGCGGGCAGCAGCAACAACCAGCGGCCGAGCTCCACCCCGCCGAGCAGCGCCACCAGGACCCAGATGCCGGACTCGGCGCCGGGCGCGAGCCGGTCGAGGACGGCCTTCAGCAACAGACCGGTGACCATGGGCAGGGTGAAGAAGGCAACCCACATGGCCAGGGAGATGAGCCACGTGGCCGGGTCGGCGCGCAGGATCCGCCAGGCGAAGCGGTAGCTGCTGGCGGTCACGGGCTCAGCCTCGGTCGTGTTGGTCGTGTTGGTCGTGTTGGTCATCGGACCGCCCCCTCGGTGGCCAGCGAGGCGCGCAGCAGGTGGTGGTACCGAGACGTGGGATCGGCGGCGAGCTCGGCGCGGGGACGGTGCTCGACCAATCGGCCGTGGTCGAGGACGGCGATGTGGTCGACGCGGTCGAGGCTGGCCAGCCGGTGCGCGATCACCAGGGCGGTGCGGCCGCCCAGGAGCCGATCGGTCGCGGTGGCGAGCCGTCCCTCGGTCTCGGGATCGAGGCGACTGGACGCTTCGTCGAGGATCACGATGGCGGGGTCGGCGAGCAGCACCCGGGCGAACGCGAGGAGCTGTCCCTCCCCGGCGGAGAGCTCGGTGTCGCCGTCGAGGTGCTCGTCGAGCCCGTCGGGGAGCGACTCGAGCCATCGTCCGAGGCCGACATCGTGGAGGGCGGCGGTGAGCTGCGCGTCGTCGGCCGCCACCGCGCCGAACATGGTGAGGTTGTCCCGCAGGGACGCGCGCAGCAGCTCCACCTCCTGGGTGACCACCCCGATGCGCCGGCGGAGCTCGGCCTGGTCCAGCGCCCGGACGTCGGCCCCGCCCACCAGCACGGTGCCGGCCTCGGTGTCCCACAGACGAGCCACCAGGCGTCCGATCGTGGTCTTTCCCGAACCGGTGCGTCCGACCACCCCGAGCGTGGTGCCGGCGGGAACGCGCAGGTCCACCTGGTCGAGCACCGGCTTGCCGGTGCCGTACCCGAAGGTCACGCCGCGCAGCTCCACCTCGAGGGCGCCGGCGGGGAGCGCCGGGCCGTGGCCGTCGACGAGGGTGGACGTGGTGGCCAGCAGCCGTGCCGCCCGGCGCGTGCCGGCGATGGCCTTCTGGGCCTCGGCGAGCTGCTCGGCCACCTTCCACAGCGGATCGCTCACCAGCTGGCTGAAGCGCAGCAGCGTGAGGACCGACCCCACCGACAGGGTGCCGCGCTGGTTGGCCCACACCCCGAGGGCGAGGACCAGGACCGAGCCGACGCCGAAGACGGCGCCGGCCAGGGAGATCGCCCCGTCGCCCCGGGCCGCGGCCCGCCGAGCGGTGCGCCACCAGGCGGCCGAGTGCTGCTGGAGCCGGTGCTCGGCCCAGCGCCCGGCGCCGTTGGCGCGCAGGTCCTCCAGCCCGCCGAGGCGCTCCTCGACGTCGCCGTAGAGGCGCGCCTGCACCTCGCGCTCCTCGTCGTAGTACGGCACCGCGATGCGGCGCAGGCGCACCATCACGGCCAAGGCGGCGGCCACGGTGATGGCGATCAGGATGCTGGCCCGCCAGTCGATGGCGGCCGACACCACCAGCACGCCCACCACCAAGATGGCGTTGCCCACCAGCTGGAGCACGGCGGTGGACGAGAAGCGGGTGACGGCGTCGATGTCGCCGTCGATGCGCTCGATGAGCTGGCCCGGGCTGTGGCGGCCGTGCCAGTCCAGCTCGAGCGAGAGGGCGTGGCGGCACAGGTCTCGGCGCAGGTTGTTGCCCACCCGCCAGGCCAGGCGGACCGACAGCCACGTGACCACCAGCTGGAGGGCGTCTCCCGTGAGCGTGGCCGCCAGGAACAGCCCGGCCAGGCGGAGCAGCGCAGCGGTGTCGTCGCCGGCCAGGGCGGCATCGACGAAGCGGCCCACCAGAACCGGCCCGGCCAGCGGGAGCACCATGGCCACCACCAGCAGAGCGGTGAGCGCGACGATGACGCGCCGCTCAGGGCGGAGGTGGGCCGCCAGGAGGCGGACGTCGGCGGGGGGTTCGTGGTCCATGGTTCGAGCGCGGCGCAGCGACACCTCGGTCCCCGCACCGCGTCGTCACGCTACGGACCGACCGGTCGGCGTGACGACCGAATTGCGCGCAGGCGGCAGACTCGGGGCGCCCGCGATCGGTGGGCCCGACGGCCGCAGGAGGCACCGTGACCGAGCAGATCCCGTGGCGGGTGCGCCCGGCCGAGGAGCGCGACGCCGAGGCCATCGCCGAGCTGGTGCGGGAGCTGGCCCGCTACGAGCGCGAGCCCGACGCCGCCGAGGCGTCGGCCGACGACCTCCGCGCCGCCCTGTTCGGGTCGTCGCCGCTCGTGCACGCGCACGTGGCCGAGGTGTGCTCGGGTGATCGAGGAGCCGGTGACGCGGCGTGGGAGGTGGTGGGGATGGCGGTGTGGTTCGTCACCTTCTCCACGTGGAAGGGTCGTCACGGCCTGTGGCTCGAGGACCTGTTCGTGCGGCCCGAGCACCGTCGCCTCGGCCTGGGGCGGGCGCTGCTGTCGTCGCTGGCCGCCGTGTGCATCGAGCGCGGCTGGCCCCGCCTCGAGTGGTGGGTGCTCGACTGGAACGAGCCGGCGCACCGCTTCTACCGCTCGCTCGGCGCCCGGGCCGAGGACGAGTGGACCACCTGGCGCCTCGACGGGTCGGCCCTGGGCCAGGCGGCCGAGTTCACGCGGCCGGGGTGATTCGCGGGAGACTCGGAGCACCATGCGAGACGTCACCGACGACATCACCGCCCTGCGCAAGCGCCACGACGAGGCGGCCACCTACCTCAAGGTGGCCGAGCTGCGCTCCCGCCAGCCCCAGCTCGAGACCGAGGCGTCGCGCCCCGACCTCTGGGACGACCCCGACCGGGCCCGCCAGGTCACCGGTGAGCTGGCGTCGGTCACCGACGACCTCGAGATCTACGACGGCCTGGGCTCGCGCATCGACGACATCGAGGTGCTGGCCGAGCTCTCCCGGGAGGAGCACGACGACTCGGTGGCCCAGGAGGTGGAGGACGCCCTGCGCTCTCTGGCCGCCGACTTCGACGCGCTCGAGCTGCGCAGCTTGTTCACCGGTGAGCACGACGAGCTCGACGCCATCTGCGAGGTCCAGTCCGGCGAGGGCGGCGCCGACGCCCAGGACTTCGCCAACATGTTGCTGCGGATGTACCTGCGCTGGGCCGAGCGTCGAGGGTTCGACGTCGAGCTCGACGAGGTCTCCGAGGGCTCCGAAGCGGGCATCTCGTCGGCCACGTTCCTGGTGAAGGGCCGCCACGCCTACGGCCTCCTGCGCTCCGAGCACGGCGTGCACCGGCTGGTCCGCATGAGCCCCTTCAACGCCCAGGGGAAGCGCCAGACGGCGTTCGCGGCGTTGAAGGTCACGCCGTTCCTCGAGGACGTCCCCGACGTGGTCGTGGACGACAAGGACCTGCGCATCGACACCTACCGGTCGTCGGGCGCGGGTGGTCAGCACGTGAACGTGACCGACTCGGCGGTGCGGATCACGCACCTTCCCACCGGCACGGTGTCGTCGTGCCAGAACGAGCGCAGCCAGCACCAGAACAAGGACCGGGCCATGCAGGTGCTCATGGCCAAGCTCGCCGAGCTGGAGCGTCAGAAGCGCGAGGCCGAGCTCGACGCCATCCGCGGCACGCAGCACTCGGTCGGCTTCGGGTCCCAGATCCGCTCCTACGTGATGGCGCCGTACCAGATGGTCAAGGACCTGCGCTCCGAGCACGAGACCGGCAACGTCGACGGCGTGTTCGACGGTGCGCTCGACGACTTCATGGAGGCGTTCCTGCGCTGGCAGCGCGCCGAGGGCCTGGCCGAGCGGTGACCTCGCGGCACCGGTGGGTGCCGCTGTCGGCGCATTACGCCCGTGTAACGTTTCTCCCTGCATGATCAAGCTGGAGAACGTGTCGAAGGTCTTCAAGGGCGACGTCGTCGCCCTGCGTGAGGCCAACTGCGACATCAACAAGGGCGAGTTCGTGTTCCTGGTGGGCCCCTCCGGGTCGGGCAAGTCCACCATGATCCGCCTGCTGAACAAGCAGGAGGAGCCCAGCACCGGCGCCATCTACGTGGCCGGCAAGGACATCGGCCAGCTCAACAGCTGGAAGGTTCCGTACCTGCGCCGGAACATCGGCTGCGTCTTCCAGGACTACAAGCTCCTGTCGAACAAGACCGTGTACGAGAACGTGGCGTTCGCCCTCGAGGTGATCGGTCGCCCTCGGCACGTGGTCAAGACCCAGGTCCCGGCCATCTTGGAGCTCGTGGGCCTGTCCAAGAAGCACAAGAACTACCCCGACGAGCTCTCCGGCGGCGAGCAGCAGCGCGTGTCGATCGCCCGCGCCTTCGTCAACCGGCCGCTGATCC
>CAZIVZ010000269.1:0-5152 GCA_964542495.1 uncultured Aquihabitans sp. | reverse complement strand
ACCGCCACCAACGCCCTCGACGACAACAGCACGGCGCCGGTCACCGCGTCCAGCTCCGCCACGCACCTCCTCCGCGACATATGTGCATGCTACAACTGTTGGCTGCGACAGATGTGATCGTCACGCCGTGGATCGTGTCGTGCCCGTGGGTCCTGCGCCGCCGGGACGGGTTGGCGACGGGCGGATTGCCCGACTGCGCCAGCCCCGTCCCGTTCGGCGGCGGGCGTCGGTGTCAGCGGCGGGCGAGCTCGGCCGTCTGCGGCCCGAACTCGTCGGCCACGACCGTCACGACGTCGGCGGGGAAGCCGCCCCGGCGGGCGTGCTCGCGGATGGTGTCGGCGCTGTCGGTCTCGTGGACGCAGTAGATCTTGTCGCCGGCGACGTAGCTCGTGACCCAGTGGTACGGCACGTCCAGCGAGGCGACGGCGTCGTTCGAGGTCTGCGAGATCTTGGCGAGCTGCTCGGGGGTCAGCTCGCTGGCGCCGGGGATGTTCCGCTCGATGATGAAGCGCTGCATGGTGATCGTCCTCCTGTTGTGACCCCGCGTCGTGCGGGGTGAGGACACGATGCGCTTCCGGTGACGTCGGAACATCGGGAGGTGGTCCCCATCTTCCGGGACCCGTCGTCCGGCCGCGCTGGCTTCCACAAGATGGGGAATCGCTCCCGATGTCGGCTCGAGGAGCCATCCGTACGGTGCCGAGCGGGCGGGATCCGCTCGCCCGTTCGACCAGATGGAGGACACTCCGATGCATCCACAACCATTCGCCCGGACCGGTCCACCGGCCAGGTCCCGCAGTCGCCGACTGGCGTTCGGGTTCACGGTCGCGGTCTTCGGCATCGCCGGCGTGACGGCCGGCGTCGCCGCCGCTGCGACGACCTCACCCGCCCCCGCATCGGCACACGGCGGGCACGAAGACCACCAGATGAGCAGCGCGGACCAGGCGGCCGCGATGGTCGCGACGTCCCGCTTCCAGGACGTCGCCGTCGCCGAGGCGTCGGGGTGGGCGAGCAGCCTGGACACGCTCGGCTGCTTCCAGGACCCGAGCAAGGGAGGCATGGGCGTGCACTACGTCAACAGCTCGCTGATGGACGGCACCGTCGACGTCACCGCACCCGAGGCGCTCGTGTACGAGATGGATGCCGACGGCCATGTCAGCGGACTCGTGGCCCACGAGTACATCGTCCCCGTCGAGGCGTGGACGTCGAGGAAGCCGCCGCGCCTGTTCGGCATGGACTTCCACCGCCATCCCGTGCTCCCGCTGTGGGTGCTGCACACGTGGATGTGGAAGACGAACCCGACGGGGATGTTCTCGGACTGGAACCCCGCCGTGCGCCCGTGCCCGAGCGGGGTGCCCATCTTCGGCGTCGACCTGCCGGGGTGAGCCCGTGGGTCCGGCCACGGCCGGAACGGACCAGCCGTACCATGGCGGCGTGACGCTCGTCGAGCGCGACCGAGAGCTGACCACCCTGCGCGACGCGTGGCGTGAGGCAGCGCTCGGTCGCGGCACGATGCTCGTGGTCACCGGCGAGGCGGGGGCCGGCAAGACCACGCTCGCCCAGCACGTCGCCGGTGAGCTCGGCGCCGAGCGCGTCCTGTGGGGCGCGTGCGACCCGCTCGCCACGCCGCGGCCGCTCGGTCCGTTCCACGACATGTCGACGGCGTTCACGGACGAGACGGCCAGTCGCCTTCGTGAGGCGAGCCAGCCGCATGAGATCTTCGCGGCGGTCCACGCCGAGCTCGAGCGCCGTCCGTCGCTGCTGGTGGTCGAGGACCTGCACTGGGCCGATCAGGGCACCATCGACCTGCTGCGGTTCCTGTTGCGTCGCATCGAGTCGACGGGTTCGCTCGTGGTCGGCACCCTCCGCGACGACGAGGTCGGCGCCGACCACCCGCTGCGGACGCTGCTCGGCGACGCGGCCCGGGCCCCGCGCGCCGGCGCGTTCGCGCTGGCCCCGCTCAGCGTCGCAGGCGTTGCGCTGCTGGCCGGCCAGCGCGACGTGGACGTCGCGCAGCTGCACCGGCGCACGGGCGGGAACGCCTTCTTCGTCACCGAACTGCTCGACCACGCCGCCGACGAGCTGCCCGCCACGGTCCGCGACGCCGTCCTCGCCCGCACCGTCGGGCTGAGCGCCGATGCCTGGGACCTGCTCCACCTGCTGTCCTGCGCCCCCGAGGCGATCCCGGACCAGCTGCTCGTCCCGCTCCGCATCGGCCTTGCGCCACTGCGATCGCTCCACGAGCGGGGTCTCATCGGCCGCGGGCCGCGCGGCGTGACGTTCCGCCACGACCTCAGCCGCCTCGCCGTCGCCAGCACGGTCCCGCCCGGGATCGAGCCCAGGCTCCACCGCCGGCTGCTCGACGCCCTCGAGTCGTTCCCCGATTCGGACCCCGCCGTGCTCGCCCACCACGCCCTCGGCGCGGGCGACGCCGTGGCGATCCTGCGCCACTCGGCAGCCGCCGGCCGCAACGCCGCACGCTCCGGCGCCCACACCCAGGCTGCCGAGTTCTACGCCCGCGCGCTCGAGCGCGCCGTCGCGGCACCCGCCATCGACCGGACCGAGCTGCTCGAGGCGGTCGCCATCGAGTACTACCTGATCGACCGCCTCGACGACGCCATCGCTGCCAGCAAGCGGGCGATGCGGGTGCGTGAGGAAGCCGACGACCGGGTCGGCATGGCCACCAACCACCACGCGCTCGCCGTGTACCACTGGTACAACGCGGAACGTCGACAGGCCGACGAGCACGCACGAGCCGCCGTGGAGGTGCTCGTCGACGCCGATGCGACATCGGATGCCGAGCGGTCGGCGCTCGGGCACGCGCTCGCCATGCAGGCGTTCCTCAGCCTCCACGCCAGCGACCTGCCAGCCGCGCGCGAGCACATCGCGCAGGCGCGGGCCGCCGCCGCATCGAGCGTCGAACCGACCATCGGCGTGCGCGTCCAGGTGATCGACGGCTTGCTCGGCGTGGTGGAGGGAGACGCCGCGAGCCGTCCGCGGATCGCCGCGCTGCTCGACCAGGCCGGCGACGACTACGACGAGGTCTACTCGAGCGGGTACAGCAACCTCGGGTTCCTCGACGTCGAGCAGCGGCGGTTCGGCGATGCCGCCGGCCTCCTCGAGCGCAGCATCTCCATGTCGGTGGAGCGCGACCTGCCCGTCTGCCGCGTGTGGCAGATCGGCGCCCGCGGGCGGCTCAAGCTGCTGACCGGCGAGTGGGACGACGCGCTGACCGACGCCGACGACGTGCTCGCCGGCCGGAGCGCCCCGCTCACCCGCTTCTGGCCGCACCTCGAGCGGGCCATCATCGGCCTGCGCCGCCACGGTGACGCAGGCAGCGACCTCGACACGGCCTGGGCGCTCGCCGACCGGTACGGCGAAGGTCTGCGCTGGCTCCACGTCGCTGCCGTCGTCGCCGAGCGGGTCTGGCTGACCGGCCGCCACGACGACCGCCTCGGCACGTGCGTCGCCGTCCTCGCAGAGCCTCCGACTGGAGGTGGTCCTCCTGGCAGAGGTCCTTGAGGACCTCAAGGTCCTGCTCCTGTCCACCGACGAGGAGATCGACCGAGACCTCTTGGAGGCCGAGATCGGCCGGGGCGCGCATCCCGGTGAGGTCGAGCACATCGTGTTGCGCACCCGCCCGGCGAAGAACCACACCCCTGCCGACGACCTCGTCGCCCGGTGGCGAGAGCGCGCGGCCGCATGTGGTCTGACCAGCGACGACCTCGACCGGCTCAGCCAACGGGCTACCCAGCGGGCTACCGAGCGGGCCACCCAACCGGATGCCGTGTTCGACCTGCTCGCCGATCCAGACGGCATCTGCGCCGGCGGGTCGGTGTTCACCCGCTCCGACGCCATCGCCGCCATCGCGAACCTTGGCCTACCCGACGCCGACGGAGAGGCTCAGCCGCTCCTCGGCGGCGCGGCCGAGGTCCTCGACCTGACCGACGCCTTCCTCGACTCGGGTCGGGTCGTACGGCTCAACGATGCCGACGACCCGCTGTTCACCACCACCGAGATACTCGACGTCCAGAACCGGATCGCGGCACGGTTCCGGGCCGGTCGCCACGAAGCCACCCACCTCGTCGCCGACCACCATCTCGCTGCCGCGCTCGACAACCACCGCCACCTCACCGACGAGCAGCGCGACCTGGTGCAGTCGTGGTGCCAAGGTGGACACCGGTTCCAGACCGCTATCGGCCGCGCCGGCACCGGCAAGACCACCACCGTCGCCGCCTGTGCCGAAGCGTGGCGCGCCGCCGGCTACCGGGTCCTCGGCGCCGCCGTGAAGGGCGAAGCCGCCCGCACCCTCGCCGCCGCGACCGGGATCGAGTGCGAGACCGTCGCCTGGTACCTCGCCCACACCGACCCCGAACATCCGCCGCTCGACTCCCGCACGATCCTCGTTATCGACGAAGCATCGACGCTGCACGACCGTGCCCTCGACACCCTCATGACGATGGCCACCGACACCGGGGCGTCGATCCGTCTCGTCGGCGACCCTGCCCAGCACGGAGCGATCGCCGCCGGGGGCATGTTCCGGGTCCTGTGCGAACGCCACCCCGGCCTCACCCCTGAGCTGATAACCACCCACCGGCTCCAACACCCCCAGGACCGCGCCGCTGCCGAGGCGCTCCGCCAAGGCGACATCGACGAAGCGTTCGACCTGCTCGCCGCCGCCGGACATCTCCACGTCGTCGGCGACGACCTCACCATGTACCGCCACGTCCTCGGACGCTGGTGGGATGCCCACCGAGCCGGGCTCGACCACCCCATGGTCGACCGCCGCAACAGCACCCGCCGCCAACTCAACCGTCTCGCCCACCTCCTCCGGCGAGTCAACGGCGAACTCGGCGCCGAAGAGGTCCCCGCCAGCGGCGACCGGACCTTCGCCGTCGGCGACCGCGTCACCGCCCGCGCCCCCAACCGGACCCTGCACGTCGCCGGCAACCCCAAGGCCTACGTCCGCAACGGCGCCCTCGGCACCATCACCGCCGTCCGCCCCGACCCCAAGCGGCCCGAGCGCGATGCCGTGACCGTCGACTTCGACGGCATCGGCACCATCGACCTGCCGCGCCGGTTCTTCGACCTCCACCGCACCGCCGCCGGACGGCCCGAGGTCGGCATCGACCACGCCTACGCCCTGACCAGCTAC
>CAZIVZ010000268.1:0-5184 GCA_964542495.1 uncultured Aquihabitans sp. | reverse complement strand
GAACTGGGGCTACCTGGTGGTGGCCCGCAACATCAAGGCCCAGTTCGGCCACGGCCGACCCCGCCGCTTCAAGGCCCCACCCACCCGCTGGGGCAGCATCGCCGGCCTCCAAGACGACGGCATGGTGGTCTTCCAGCCCAACGGCCGCGCCTTCCGCGTGCCGAGGTGGGCGGTCCAGCCCCTGCTGTTCCGCCTCTACCTCCACCAGATCCTCTACGGCGGCCTCCGCCGACGAGGTTGACGGCCGTCGCCAGCGGCGGCCGGTACGGTTCCACGGTGCGCACCATCGGCAACATCCTCTGGGTCGTCATCGCTGGGATCTGGCTGGCCCTCGGCTACGCGATCAGCGGCCTGATCCTCTGCATCACGATCATCGGCATCCCCTTCGGCATCCAGGCCTTCAAGCTGGCGCAGCTGTCGCTGTGGCCGTTCGGGCGGACGACGGTCCCCGCACCCGAGTCGGGCGGCGTGCTCGAGCTCGTGTTCAACATCGTGTGGCTGGTGCTGTTCGGCTGGGAGATCTTCCTCCTCCACCTCCTGACCGGCGCCATCTTGTGCATCACCATCATCGGCATCCCCTTCGGCATCCAGGCCTTCAAGCTCAGCGTCCTCGCTCTCTGGCCCTTCGGCCGCACCGTCGTGATGGAGGAGGAGGCTCTCGCCTGAGCGCGTCGTCGACCTCACACGACCGTGACGGTCCGACCTTCGGCTTGGAGTGCAGCCTGCAGCTTCGGTGACGGAGCCGAGAGGTACACGTCGGCCTCGAGCACCGTCGCCGCGGCGAGGGCCTCCATGCCGAGGATGTTGAGCCGGTGGTGCGATCGCTGTCGACCGATGGTCGGACCGAGGTTGCGGAGGCTCAGCAGGCCGATCGAGGCGGGCAGCTCGAGCAGCGCTCCGATGGCACGCTCACGGGTGCCCGCAGGCAGGCCGAGGAACGGGCCTGACAACGACCCCGCTCGAGTCGACGAAGCGAGGACGGCCTGGCAGAGACGCACGTACCAGTAGCCGGTCGTGTACACCTCGGCCCGCGGGTCCGGTGGGCTCGCACCCCTGAGGATGGACCCGACCAGCTGGTCGTCGACGAGCTGGATCACTGATCGGCGAGCTCCGCGTCGCCGAAACCGCCGCGCGCATCGTTCCAGTCGTCCTCGGTCACCGCCGCCAGCAGCTGGGCGCGGAGGTCGTCGACGCCGGATGGGACCAGGACGATGGCATCGCCCAGGTCGAGGTACGCCACGTCGCCACCGCCATCGAGCCCCCATCGATGACGAGCGCTCGCCGGAAGGCTCATCTGGCCGCGGGAGGACACCTTGAGGTCACCGGTCAACGACATGGCCGCAATCGTACAAGGCAATGCGCTCCACCGCCTTGTGGCTTCTCGTAGCCGAGGTCGGGGTTCGGCGAGCGCATCCAGAAGCGAGCCGCGTCGTCGCCCATGACGCGCCGAGCGAGGTCGGTCGCGTGGAGTTGCGAACCTGCCGCGATCCGTTCAGGCTGTGCCTCACCATCGTGGGCATTCCGTTCGGCATCCCGGCCTCCAGGCTCAGCGTCCTCGCCCTCTGGCCCTTCGGATGCACCGTCGTGATCGAGGAACAGGCCGTCGCGCGAGCGCCGGAGGGGACTCGTCTCACGACCGACGCCCGCCACTTCTGGCTCACAGCTGAGGGTGTCCTACCCTGCTGCGAGCTGGACAGGGCCACCGGCGGTGGGGAGGAGCGCGACGATGGGTCACGAGGTCGAACTGATCGCTGACGGCGAAGGGCTGGCAGTGATCGGCGAGCCGGCGGATGTCGAACGGTTCCTGGCATCCGAGGCGCTCACGTCGAAGGAGCTCGGGGTGTCTCGCCTGCGCTCCGCCTTCAGCGGCGGTGCCGCCGTCGTGCAGGCAGGCTCGGACATCGCCGCAAGCTCGGGGCGGTGGGTGAAGCTCACCGAGGAGTCCGCCCAGGTCGTCAAGAAGTACGGGCTCATGGAGACCAAGACCCCTGGCGTCAGCCACGCCATGGTCGGCCAGCCGGGTGAGATCAAGCAGTGGATCCAGATCGTCAAGACGCCGGGGTCGCTCGTATCCAACCCGGCGATGCTGGCCGGCGCGGCCGGCATCATGTCGCAGATCGCCATGCAGCAGACCATGGCGGAGATCACCGACTACCTGGCCAGGATCGACGAGAAGCTCGACGATCTGATGCGGACGCAGATGAACCAGGTCTTGGCACGGATGGACGGGGTGCAACTCGGCATCCAGGAAGCCACGACCGTTCGAGACACGGTCGGGCGTGTCTCGGACGTCACGTGGTCGAAGGTGCAGAGCTCGTCGGTCTCGATCATGGAGACCCAGGGCCTCGCCCTGCGCCAGCTCAAGGACTTGGCTGAGAAGCTCGAGCGCGAGACCACGATCGGTGATCTCGCAAAGACCTCCAAGGAAGCGGAGGCCGAGGTGGAGAAGTGGCTCGCCGTGCTGGCCCGCTGCTTCCACCTACAGGACGCCATCGCGGTCCTCGAGCTCGACCGCGTGCTCGACACCTCGCCCGATGAGCTCGACCGCCATCGCCTCGGGCTCGCTGCGGCGCGTCAGGAACGACTCGAGCTCATCGCTCAGAGCGCCGACTTCCTCTTGAGCCGCATGAACGCGGCAGTCGGCATGGCCAACTCGAAGGTGCTGCTCCACCCCACGCGCTCCCCCGCCGTGGTGGAGTCGAGGAACAACGTCGCTGATGACGTCCACGACTTCCAGGTGACGCTAGGCCTCGAGTCTGGTCACGAATCGTCGGAGGGTCGGCGGTGGGCGGACGCCGCGGCCGAGCGCCTGGACAAGGTGCGCGATACCGGGGCCAGTGGCATCGACACGGTCAAGCAGTTCGGAGGAGATGCCCAAGGCAAGGCGCGCTCTGCTCTCGGCAAGATCAGCGGCTTTCGAGGCGACCGCAAGCTCCGAAAGAGCGACGGCGGGCAATCGGGCGAGGAGTGATGGCAAGGCGGGGGGAATGGGCGCACCGGTCCTGACAGGAGAGGCGCTCGGCGCCGTCGAGCATCGCGGCAGCCACCTGCAGATCATCGCGGCGGCGGGTTCGGGCAAGACCGAGGTCGTGTCCCAGCGGGTGGCGTCGCTGCTCGCCGACGGGATCCCCGCCCGGTCGATCGTGGCCTTCACCTTCACCGAGCGGGCCGCGTCGGAGTTGAAGGACCGGATCGCCGAGCGGGTGGCGGAGCGGCTCGGGCAGCAGGCGCTCGACACCCTCGGCGCCATGTTCGTCGGCACGATCCACGCCTACGGCTTCCGGCTGCTCCAGACGCACGTGCCCGTGTACGAGTCCTACGACGTGATCGACGAGAACCAGCTCAACGCCTTCATCGCCCGCGAGGCCACCCAGATCGGGGTGAAGAGCCTCTCGGCGAGGGGCAAGCTGTTCGAGTCGATCCACGCCTTCCTCAAGGGGCTCGACGTCGTCGAGAACGACCTCCTGGATCCGGCGCTGCTCCCCGACCCGTTCGCGTCGGTGTTCCGCGAGTACCTGGTGCGGCTCGAGCGGTACCGGCTCCTCAGCTACGGCCAGCAGATCGTTCGGGCCGTACGGGAGCTCGAGAAGCCCGCGGTCCGCGAGCTGGTCCTGGCCGATCTACGCCACCTGATCGTCGACGAGTACCAGGACGTCAACCCGTCGCAGGAGCGCCTCATCGAGCTGCTCGCCGGGCCGGGCGTGGAGCTCTGCGTGGTGGGCGACGACGACCAGGCCATCTACCAGTGGCGCGGCTCCGACGTGAACAACATCGTGGAGTTCGCGCAGCGCTACTCGGGGGTCGTCCAGTTCGGCATCGAGGCCAACCGACGGAGCGTTCCGGCCATCATCGACGCCGCCAACCGCTTCGCCGACACCATCCCCGGCCGACTCCCGAAGTCCATGCGCCCGGATCGGCCGGCGCCGAAGACCGGCCGGTCGGTCGCGGTGTGGTCCGCAGACCTGGAGGTGGACGAGGCCGGCTACCTCACCAGTGCCGTCCTCGACCTCCACGCGCGGGGCCTCCCTTACCGCGACATCGCCGTCCTGGTCCGGTCCCGGGCCGCGCACCCGAGGATCCTCGAGCAGTTCGCCACGTTCGACGTGCCCGTCCAGCCCGGCGGGCGCACGGGGCTGTTCGACCAGCCCGAAGCACAGGTGCTGGGCAAGACCATCGCCTGGCTGGTGGACCACTCCTGGCGCGAGACGCCGTATGGATGGGGCGACGACGTCGAGCTCGACCCGCTGCTCGCCGAGTACCTCGCCACCTTCGAGCTCGCTCCCCGGGCCCGGGCGTCGATCAAGCGGGCCCTCCTCGCATGGAAGGCCGCCGCCCACGACACCAACCGCTCCGCGGATCTCATCCGCGAGTACTACGAGCTCCTCGACGTGCTGGCGGTGCGGACGTGGGACCTGGACGACCCGATCCAGGCCAACCGGCTGGGCACGCTGGCCCGGTTCTCGGCCGTGCTCGCCGACTACGAATCGGTGCGACGACGGGCGCGCGAGGACCCCGACCACGCCGGCGAGCAGGTGGGCGCCGCGGATCGCGACGTGTGGTTCTACAAGAACCTGGCGATCCACCTGTCGAACTACGCCAGCGGTGCCTACGAGGGGTTCGACGGTGAGCCCGATGCGGTGCTCGACGCCGTCGACATCACCACCATCCACCGGGCGAAGGGCCTGGAGTGGCCAGCGGTCCTCGTGCCGTCGCTGACCAAGGGCCGGTTTCCCTCCAAGTTCGCCGGCAAGGCCCAGGACTGGCCGATCCCCCGCAGCCTCTTCGACGCCAACCGCTACGAGGGCGGCGACGCCGAGGAGCGCCGGCTCTTCTACGTGGCCGTGACCCGCGCCCGGGACTGGCTGTCGGTGTCCCGTCACGACCGGGTCAACCGGAACCGGTCCCCCGAGAGCCCCTACTGGCGGCACCTGGCGGACACGGTTGGCGAGGCGAGCCCGGACCACCTGGACCTCCCACCGATCGAGCCGCGCTCCACCCAGGGCGACCCCGACCTCCAGCTCACCTTCAGCGAGATCTCCTCGTTCCTGGGCTGCGGCACGGCGTACCGGCTCCGAAGCCTGCTCGGCTTCCAGCCGCGCCTCGCTCCCGAGCTCGGGTACGGCAAGGCCGTCCACCACGTGCTCCGCATGGTGGCCGAGACCACCAAGGCCACCGGCAAGGTGC
>CAZIVZ010000267.1:0-5189 GCA_964542495.1 uncultured Aquihabitans sp. | reverse complement strand
CGTGGCTGGCGGCGCGAACCGAGCTCAGCCACGCTCGGGCGAAGGCGTTGGTGGGTGTGGGTCGCCAGCTCCCGGCGTGCCCCCACGTGGAGGCGGCGTTCACCGGGGGGGTGTTGGGTTCGGCGAAGGTGTGCTTGCTCGTCGAGGCCCGAGACGGGGTGGAGGACCTGTTCGCCGAGCACGAGGCGGACCTGGTCGAGCAGCTGCGCCCGCTGTCGGTGCGCCAGGCCAAGACCGTGTTGGGGCACTGGCGGGTGCTGGCGTTGGCGTCGCTGGACCACGACGAGGGCCCGGGGCCCGGTGAGGACGAGTCGCTCAACTCGCTGCACGTGTCGGCGACCTACCTGGGACGGTTCCGTGTCGACGGCAACCTCGACGTGGTCACCGGCAAGCGTCTGGCCAACGCCCTCGAGGCCGAACGCGATGCCCGGTTCCGGTCGGGTGAGTGGTCCGCCGACGACGGCCTGTCCACGTCGCAGCGCAACGCCATCATCCTCGCCGACCTCCTCGACGGCTCCCCCCTCGCCCGAGACCTCGAAGCCGAAGCCGAAGCTGCTGCCGGCGGTGATGGCGGCGTTGATGGCGACGGTGATGGCGACGACGGCGCGGCGGGCCTCGTGCCCCAGACCCGGGCGGCGGCCACCCGCGGTGGCCGGGCCCGGCCCGCGGTGACGATCATCTGGGACGCACGCGATCTGCTCGGCGTGGCCGCCGACCACGTGGCCGACGCCCTGCACCGGCGCTGCGTCCTGGGCGAGGACCACGTGCTCGGCCGCAAGGTCGCCGAACGGCTGCTGTGCGACGCGGACCTCACCGAGGTCCTCATGCACTGGGGCCTCGACGGCAAGCAGACCCCGCTCGGGGTCGTCCACACGAAGCGATACCCGACGCCCGATGAACGAACGGCGCTGGCGGCGAGAGACGGGGGATGCGTGTTCCCCGGCTGCGACGCACCCGCCCGGTGGGCCGACGCCCACCACACCGTCGCCTATGAGATCGGCAAGCGCACCGCCCTCCACGAACTGGTGCTGCTGTGTCGACGTCACCACCGCGCCGTCCACGAAGGCGGCTACACGTTGTGGCGAACACCCGACGACGGCGTCGTCCACGTCACCGACCCCGACGGGCACCCCATGCCCGAAGTGCCACGCGGCCACAAGCTGCCACCACCCCCGCCACCCGAACGAGACCCAAGACCGTCTTCAAGGCGAGGCAACCCGCCCCACCGGGCCGAGGCGCCGCGGCCTGACGCGGCCTGACGCGTCGATCCCCGCTCTCGGGGCGGCCCCACGGGCTGTTCAGGCATCGCGATGTCGAGCGTGCCCCCCCCCCGAGTAGCAGGTCAGCGGGACGACGGCCTCCTCGACGCCGTCGCACACCATCTGCCGTCGCACACCATCTGCCGAGCGGTGCAGGTGGCTCCGAGCGCGTACGCCGCCAAGAAGCGTGCGCTCGATCCGTCGGCTCGGGCGGTTTGGGCATCCCCCCCGTTGAGCGGACACCTCATAGGGGAGGAGTCCATGTCCAGCAATGAGAGGCGTCGGCCTGGGAGGCCGGTCGAACGATCCGCCGGAGTGTGCCGCCTCAGATCGTGGAGAGCCCGCCGTCGACGGCGAGGACCTGGCCGGTGATGTAGCTGGCGTCCGGGCTCAGGAGGAACGCCACCGGAGCCGCCACCTCCCACGCCGTGCCCTGGCGCCGCAGGGCCACCGGCGCCTCGGTCCGGCTCGGACGGCCCTCGGTGGCCAGGCGACCGAGCGGGGTGTCGATGAGGCCCGGGGCCACCACGTTGGCCCGGATCTGGCGCCGGGCCCCCTCGAGCGCGACGTGGCGGCACAGCCCGGCGAGGGCCGCCTTGGAGGCGTCGTAGGCCGGGATCCGGCTCCCCGGTCGGAGCCCGGCCACCGACGACACGAACACGATGGACGAGCCGTCGTCGAGCAGGGGCAGGGCGGCCTGGCAGCACAGGAAGTGGGCACGCAGGTTCACCGCCATCACGTCGTCCCACTGCTGCGTGGTGGTGCCGCCCAGCCAGGTGCCGGCGCCGATGCCCACGTTGAGCACCAGGCCGTCGAGCCCCTCGAGGAGGTCGGTCGCCTCGGACACCATGGCCACGCAGGCGTCAGGGTCCGACACGTCGGCCAGCACCACCTGGGCGTGGCCGCCGCCGTCTCGCACCAGCTCGGCCGTGGTGCGAGCCGCAGCCCGGTCGACGTCGGCGCAGGCCACGGTGGCGCCCTCCCGGCCGAGGGTCACTGCGATGGCTCGCCCGTTGCCGGGTGGGGCCGCCGGGTCGGCGCTGGGCCGGGTGCCCGCTCCGACCACGAGGATGCGGCGTCCGGCGAGTCGGCCGCCGGGCACGGGTTCCCCCGCGGCGCTCACGAGTCCAGCCCGGGGATCGGGGTGCCGCCGTCCTCGGGCTGGATGCGCAGCGAGCGGAGGGTGAACGCCACCAGGTGGTACTGGCCCACCACCATGGGCACCTCCACGAGCTGGGCGGCGTCGTAGCGGGCGGCCAGCTCGGCCCAGGTGTCGTCGGAGATCTCGGCATCGGCGTGCAGTTCGTCGGCGGCGCGCACCAAGGTGTCGTCGACCTCGGCGGCACCGGGTCCGGCCAGGGCGTCGATCTCGGCATCGGTGAGCCCCACCGCCCGGCCGATGCCCACGTGGTGGCCCCACTCGTAGTGGGCCCCGCAGTTGGCGGCGGTGCGCAGGATCAGCACCTCGCGATCGCGGGCCGGGAGCACGCCGCCGGCCAGCAGCAGCCCCCCGAAGGCGCTCCACCGCTTGAGCAGGCGCGGGTGGTGGGCGAGGGTGGCGAACAGGTTGAGGTCGGGCCCGTCGGGATCGAACCGCAGGGAGGCCAGGAGCTCGGCGGTGCGGGGATCACGACCCTCGGTCGCGATCGGGGCCAGCCGTGGGGTGTCGGTCATGGCGACACCCTGCCCGATCCGGGCCGTTCGTGCTGGTGGGAGGGGTGGCCCGGCCGGGGCGCGGGGCGGGTTCGGACGGTTGTGAACCCCGTTCCGGCCGCGCCTAGGTTGACGCCATGCCCGAGCATCCCATCCGCGAGCGCCTCGCCGATCTCCATGCCCGCAAGGAGCAGGCCCGCAACCCCGGCTCCGAGCGCTCGGTCCAACGCCAGCACGATCGCGGCAAGATGCTGGCCCGCGAGCGCATCGACTACCTGCTCGACGACGGCTCGTTCCGCGAGCTCGACATGTTGGCCCGGCACCGCAACCCCGACATCGAGCAGCGGCCCTACACCGACGGCGTGGTCACCGGCTGGGGCACCGTCGACGGTCGCACCGTGTTCGTGTTCTCCCAGGACTTCACCCTCTTCGGCGGTGCCCTCGGCGAGACCTTCGCCGAGAAGACCCACAAGCTCATGGACATGGCGCTCAAGGTGGGGGCGCCGGTGGTCGGCCTCAACGACGGTGCCGGCGCCCGCATCCAGGAGGGCCCCGTCAGCCTGGCGTCCTACGGCGGCATCTTCTACCGCAACGTGAAGTCGTCGGGCGTGGTGCCCCAGATCAGCGTGATCATGGGCCCGTGCGCCGGCGGCGCGGTCTACAGCCCCGCCATGACCGACTTCATCTTCATGGTGGAGGACACGTCGTACATGTTCATCACCGGGCCCGACGTCGTGAAGACGGTCACCGGCGAGGACGTCACCCAGCAGGAGCTCGGCGGGGCGCAGACCCACAGCTCCAAGTCGGGCATCGCCGCGTTCACCGCGCCCGACGACAAGGCCGTGCTCGACGACGTGCGGTTCCTGCTGTCGTTCCTCCCCACCAACAACCTCGAGACCGCACCTCACCTCGAGACCGGCGACCCCCACGACCGGCCCACGCCCGAGCTGATCGACCTCATCCCCGACAGCGCCAACGTCCCCTACGACATGCGCAAGGTGATCGAGGCCGTCGCCGACGACAACGAGTTCTTCGAGTACTTCGCCAAGTGGGCCACCAACATCGTGTGCGGGTTCGTCCGCCTCGGCGGCCGCTCGGTGGGCGTGGTGGGCAACCAGCCCTCGGCCTACGCCGGCGTGCTCGACATCGAGGCCTCCGAGAAGGCGGCCCGGTTCGTGCGCACGTGCGACTCGTTCAACATCCCGCTGGTCACCTTCGTCGACGTGCCCGGGTTCCTCCCCGGCGTGGACCAGGAGTACCACGGCATCATCCGCCACGGCGCCAAGCTGCTCTACGCCTACTGCGAGGCCACCGTGCCCCGCATCCAGGTGATCACCCGCAAGGCCTACGGCGGCGCCTACGTGGTGATGGACTCCAAGTCGATCGGCTCCGACCTCGCCTACGCCTGGCCGTCGGCCGAGCTGGCCGTGATGGGCGCCCAGGGCGCGGTGGAGATCCTCAACCGCCCCGAGATCGCGGCCGCCGACGATCCGGTGGCCCGCAAGGCCGAGCTGGTCGACGACTACGCCGAGAAGTGGCTGAACCCCTACGTGGCGGCCGAGCGGGGCTACGTCGACGACGTGATCGACCCCACCGACACCCGCAAGATGCTGATCGACGGCCTCAACATGCTCGAGTCCAAGAAGGAGGAGCTCCCGCCTCGCAAGCACGGCAACATGCCGCTGTGAGCCGATCCGGAGCCCCCGCCAACCGATGACCGACCTGCACATCACCCCGGACCCCTCCGACGACGAGGTGGTCGCCATCCTCGCCGCCGTCGAGGTCACCCGTCCCCGGGCCTCGGCCGTCGGCCCCGTCGACGCGCCGTCGCGCTGGCGCTGGTCGGGCCGCTGGTGGACCAAGCCCATCCCCCAGCGCCGCAACCGCCCCTACTAGCCCCACCCCCACCCCCCAGCGAATGTGGTGTGCCGGAGCCGCGTTCCTGTCGCTTTCGCGCGTGAGGTTCGCCGGGCTCGGTCCATCGAGATCGAGCGCGTCCCCGTGACAGGAGACTGCACGACCGGGCCGAGCGGGCGTGACCTCCGAGCGGGCTCGAACCGGGGCCGGAACCTCACGCGCCAGATCGACAGGAACGTCGTTCCCGCACACCACATTCGCTGGGGGGGGAGGTGGGGGTGGCCGGTAGGGTCCCCGGGGTGAGCGCGGAGCACGGTCAGGACCCGACGCCCGCCTTCGTCGAGGCGGTCGAGCAGACCAGGTCCGCAGCCGAGCTCACCACCGTCGGCAGCCGCGTGGCCGTGGTGCACGAGGGCACCG
>CAZIVZ010000266.1:0-5227 GCA_964542495.1 uncultured Aquihabitans sp. | reverse complement strand
TCCCCAACCTCGTGGAGACCGTGAAGGGCTACGCGGCGCACGAGCGCGAGACGCTCGACCGCGTGATCTCGGCTCGCAACGCCGCCACGGCCGCCACCTCCCCGTCCGACAAGGCGGCCGCCGACAACGCCCTCACCGGCGCCCTCAAGTCGGTGTTCGCCCTCGCCGAGGCCTACCCCGACCTCAAGGCCAACCAGAACTTCCTGAACCTGCAGGAGACGCTCACGGCCACCGAGGACAAGGTGGCCTACGCGCGGCAGTTCTACAACGACACCGTGAACCGCTACAACACCAAGATCCAGACCGTGCCCAGCTCGCTGGTGGCCTCGCGGTTCGGGTTCACCGAGCGCGAGTACTTCGAGGCCGGCGGCGAGGCCCGCGGTCCTGTCGACGTGTCCTTCTGAGCGCCCGACCGTGTACGACCAGGTCGCCCAGAACAAGCGCCGCTCGCTGGTGCTCACCGCCGTCTTCGTGCTCCTCGTGGGCGCGGTGGTGGCCGCCGTCCTCTACCTGTTCGACTTCGGCCTCGTGGGCGTGCTCATCGCCGCCGTGGTCGCCGGAGCGTCGGCGTTCGCGTCGTGGTGGAAGTCCGATGCCGTGGCGCTGCGCCTGAGCCGGGCGGTCGAGGCCGATCCCGTCACCTACGCCCGACTCCACAACCTGGTGGAGGGCCTCTGCATCGCCAGCGGGCTCCCCAAGCCCCGGATCTACGTGATCGATGACGTGGCGCCCAACGCCTTCGCCACCGGCCGCAGCCCGCAGCACGCCGCCGTTGCCGTCACCACCGGCCTGCTCGACCTGCTCGACCGGGTGGAGCTCGAAGGGGTGCTGGCCCACGAGCTCAGCCACATCAAGAACGACGACATCCTGGTGGCCACCCTCGCCGTCACCATGGTGGGCCTGGTCACCCTGCTGGCCGACGTCTCGATCCGCATGATGTGGTGGAACGGCGGCCGCCGCGGTCGCAACGATCCCGAGGGGGGCGCCGCCCCGTGGCTCGGGTTCATCGGGCTGGGCATCCTGGTCCTGTCGCCGCTGCTCGCTCGGCTGATGCAGTACGCGGTCAGCCGGCGGAGGGAGTCGCTGGCCGACGTGTCGGCGGTGGAGATGACGCGCTACCCACCCGGGTTGATCTCGGCGCTCGAGAAGCTCCGAGACGACACCACGGTGGTGGCCGCCAGCTCACGGGCCACGGCGCACCTGTGGATCGAGGCGCCGGTGGCCCGGGTGGAGGAGGAGGGGAAGCTCTCGCGCTGGAACGCCATGTTCGCCACCCACCCGCCCATCGAGGAGCGCATCGCGGCGCTGCGAGAGCTCTGACTCCGAGGTCGTCCCAGGTGGGGCGGCATCCACCCGTCATCGGACCTCGCGATGCAGGCTGGCGAAATGTCTGATCCCACCCTCGAGCCGGCGCTCACGGGGCCGGAGCCCAGCCCGACCGGCCGGCGGAACCTGCTCATCGGCGGTGCGGCCGTGGCGGTGCTGCTGGTCGTGGCCGCCGTGGCCGTGGCCCTGAGCAGCGGCGAGGACGAGGCGGCGCCGAAGCCCCCGAAGCGCACCACCACCACGTCGTCCACCGTGCCGCCCACGGTCACCACCACCACCCAGCCGCCCGTCGGCCTGGTGGCCCCGCTCACCGGCCTCCGGGTGGCCGATCCCGGACACGCCACCCGGCCGGCCATCGCCGTGAAGGTCGACAACCTCGACGCCAGCGCCGAGACCGCGGTGCCCCAGTCGGGCCTGCCGCGCGCCGATGTGGTGTTCGAGGAGATCGTCGAGGGCAACATCACCCGCCTGGTGGCCGTGTTCCACTCGCAGGACCCGGGTCGCGTCGGTCCGGTGCGCTCCGCCCGCACCACCGACGTGCACCTGCTGCCCCAGCTCGGTCGGGTGCTGTTCGCGTGGTCGGGCGGCAACGACGGGGTGGTGGGCGCGGTGCGATCCTCACCGGCGCTGGTCGACCTCGGCTACGACCGGGCGACCAGCTCCTACGCTCGGGACCGCAGCCGCCGCGCCCCGCACAACCTCTTCGTCCAGGCGAACGAGCTCTGGGGCAAGGCCCCTGCCGGGGTTCCGGCGCCGAACCAGCTGTTCCTGTACCGCACGCCCGGCCAGGTGAGCCAGGCCGGCGCCGTGCCGGCGGCCGGGGTCGACCTCACGTGGGGCGGGGGACCGGCGTCGTCCCCGGTGAGCTGGCGGTGGGACCACAAGCTGCGGCTCTACCTGCGCAGCCAGCGCGGCCGTCCCCACGTCGACGAGGACGGCACTCGCCTCGCCGCGCAGAACGTGGTGGTGCTGGTCACGCCGTACGGCCAGAGCCCGGCCGATCGCCGGTCGCCCGAGGCCCTCACCGTGGGCAGCGGCGAGGCGTTCTTCTACACGAACGGCCGGGTGATCCACGGCCGCTGGGACCGTCCCTCCGAGGACCGCCCCGCGCTGTTGGTGGCCGACGACGGTGCCCCGATCCTGCTCACCCCCGGCCAGACCTGGGTGGAGCTGCCCCGCGCCGGTGGGGTCACCACGATCAGCTGAACCGTCGGCCCAGCCGACCGTTTCGGCTTCGGGATCGACCGCCCTCCTCCCTAGACTGACGGGCATGTCCGAGACGTCATCGCCCGCATCGAGCCCCGCCTCCCAGACCGGCACCCAGCTGGTCAAGCGAGGCCTGGCCGAGATGCTCAAGGGCGGCGTCATCATGGACGTGGTCGACCCCGAGCAGGCCAAGATCGCCGAGGACGCCGGCGCCGTGGCCGTGATGGCCCTCGAGCGCGTGCCCTCGGACATCCGCCGAGACGGCGGCGTGGCCCGCATGTCCGACCCCGAGATGATCGAGGGCATCAAGGCCGTCACCACCATCCCGGTGATGGCCAAGGCCCGCATCGGCCACTTCGTGGAGGCGCAGATCCTCGAGGCGCTCGGCGTGGACTACGTCGACGAGTCCGAGGTCCTCACGCCCGCCGACGAGGCCCACCACATCGACAAGTGGGCGTTCACGGTGCCGTTCGTGTGCGGCGCCACCAACCTGGGCGAGGCCCTGCGGCGCATCAGCGAGGGCGCCTGCATGATCCGCTCCAAGGGCGAGGCCGGCACCGGCAACGTGGTGGAGGCGGTGCGCCACCTGCGCTCGATCACCGGAGACATCCGCAAGATCACCCAGGCCGACAACGCCGAGCTTTTCGAGTGGGCCAAGCGCCTCCAGGCCCCGCTCCCGCTGGTGCAGGAGATCCACCAGACCGGCAAGCTCCCCGTGCCCATGTTCTGCGCCGGCGGCCTGGCCATCCCGGCCGACGCCGCCCTGGCCATGCAGCTGGGTGCCGAGGCCGTGTTCGTGGGCTCGGGCATCTTCAAGTCCGACAACCCCTCGGCTCGGGCCAAGGCGATCGTGGAGGCCACCACCCACTTCAACGACCCGGCCATCCTCGCCAAGGTGAGCCGCGGCCTGGGTGCGGCCATGCCCGGCCTCGAGATCGGCAGCCTGGAGACCACCTTCGCCGACCGGGGCTGGTAGCCCGTGCGCCGGTGAAGGTCGGCCTGCTCGCGCTCCAGGGCGCCGTCGAGCCCCACGCCGCGGCCCTCCGAGACCTCGGCGCCACGCCGGTGGAGGTGCGCACGCCCGACCAGCTCGCCGACGTCGACGCACTGGTGGTGCCCGGCGGCGAGTCCACCACCATGTCCAAGCTGCTCGACACATCGGGCCTGGCCGGGCCGCTCGCCGAGCGGCTGGCGGGCGGCCTGCCCACCTTCGGCACCTGCGCCGGGATGATCGTCCTGGCCCGGACGGTGCTCGACGGTCGCGCGGACCAGCGGTCCTACGACGCCATCGACATCGCCGTGCGCCGCAACGCGTTCGGCCGGCAGGTCGACTCGTTCGAGGCCGACCTCGCCGTCGCCGGGCTCGACGCGCCGTTCCACGCCGTGTTCATCCGCGCTCCGTTCGTGGAAGCGGTCGGCCCCGAGGTCGAGGTGCTCGCGTCGGTGGGCGGCCACCCCGTGCTGTGCCGCCAGGGTCCGGTGCTGGTGTCGGCGTTCCACCCCGAGCTCACCCCGGATCGTCGGCTGCACGCCGAGTTCCTTACGCTCATCCCCTGACGCATCTTCATCGAGGAGGACCGCATGTCCGGCCATTCCAAGTGGGCCACGATCAAGCACAAGAAGGGCGCTACCGACGCCAAGCGGGCCAAGGTGTTCGCCAAGCTGATCCGGCAGGTCGAGGTGGCGGCGCGCGAGGGCGGCCCCGACCCCGAGATGAACCCGTCGTTGCGCACGATGTTCCAGAAGGCGCGTGACTCCTCGGTGCCGCTCGACACCATCGAGAAGGCCATCAAGCGCGCCACCGGCGGGCTCGAGGGCGTCAGCTACGAGCAGATCACCTACGAGGGCTACGCCCCGGGCGGCGTCGCCCTGCTGATCGAGGTGCTCACCGACAACCGCAACCGGAGCGGCTCCGACGTGCGTTCCACCTTCACCAAGCGCGGCGGCTCCATGGCCGAGCCCGGTGCGGTGGCCTGGCAGTTCGAGCGCAAGGGGTCGCTCCTGGTCGACGGCTCGGTCGAGGAGGACGACCTGATGCTGGCGGCGATCGACGCCGGCGCCGAGGACATCGTGCGCGAGGGTGAGGCCTGGCGGGTGACCACGCCGCCCCACGACCTCCATGCGGTGCGCACCGCCATCGAGGAGGCGGGCATGAAGGTGGAGTCCGGCGACCTGGTGATGGTGGCCCAGAACCTGGTGCCGCTCGACGAGAAGGGTGCGGCCAAGAAGGTGCTCGACCTCATCGACGCCCTCGAGGACCTCGACGACGTGCAGGACGTCTACGGCAACTTCGACATCCCCGACGCCGTCCTCGCCGAGCTGCACTGACCCGTGGCCTGGACGCGGCGTCGCTTCCTGGCCGGCTCCGGCGCGGTGGCCGGGGGCGTGGCGCTCGGACTGGGCGCCTGCTCCGACAGCAGCGACGGCGCACCCGCCACGACGACCACCACGTCGCCGGGCCCGACCTCGACGCCCACCTCGGCCTCGGCCGGCGTGGTCGATCCGGCCACCGGCATCGTCGACGCCGACGTGCCCGACGTCGAGCAGATCTTCGGGTGGATCGACGAGGTCTTCTCCCAGGGCATCCGCCGCCCGGGCTACCCGGCGAACCGCTGGGCCGAGGGCTGGGTGGAGGAGCGGTTCGCGGAGATCGGGCTCGAGCGGGTCCGGGCCGGGCCGGGCGATGCCGTGCGGG
>CAZIVZ010000265.1:0-5239 GCA_964542495.1 uncultured Aquihabitans sp. | reverse complement strand
TCAATCCGGAAGGCCCGGGCGAAGCCCCCCTTCCGGACGGCCAACTCGAAGCACTCGTGGGACCCCCGGCAGAGCCAGGCACCCCGTCCGGGAAGTGTACGCCCCACCTGCAAGGAACCGTCGGTGTTTCGGACGATGCGCTCCAGCTCGGTGGCGGAGGCCACCCGGCGACACCCTGCGCACGTGCGCTGGGGACCGGTGGCGTCAGGCGTCGGCATCATCCGCGGGCTCAGCCGGGACGTCGGCCTCGAGCTCGGCCACCGGCTCCTCGCCCCTCTCCAGCTCGGCCACCGGCTCCCCGCCCGTCTCCAGCTCGGCCACCGGCTCCCCGCCCGTCCCCAGCTCGGCGGCCGGCTCAGCCTCCACGGGCACCTGGTCCGGAGCGGCCTCGGAGCCGGCTTCGGCACCGTCGGTGGGGTCACCGGCGGCCCAGGCCTCCGCCGACACCGCCTCGCCGCCATCGGCGGGGACCCAGACCTGTTCGCCGGACTCGGGGTCGATGACCCATTCGCCCTGCGCCCACTCGTCGGTCTGGTAGGCCTCCTCCTCGGCCAGCTGCGTCTCGCTCTTGATGTCGACCCGCCACCCGGTGAGGCGGGCGGCGAGGCGGGCGTTCTGCCCCTCCTTGCCGATGGCGAGCGACAGCTGGTAGTCGGGCACGATGACCTCGGCGGTGCCGGTGTCCTCGTGGATCCGCACCTCCTTGACCTTGGCGGGCTGGAGCGCCTTGGCCACGAAGTCGGGGAGATCCTCCGAGAAGGGGACGATGTCGATCTTCTCGCCCCGCAGCTCGTTGACCACCATGCGGACGCGTGCGCCACGAGCGCCGACGCAGGCGCCGACGGGATCCACGTTCTGGTCGTTGGACCACACGGCGATCTTGGTGCGGTGCCCGGGCTCGCGGGCGCAGGCCTTGATCTCGACGATCCCGTCGGCGATCTCGGGAACCTCGAGCTCGAACAGGCGCTTGATGAGGCCGGGGTGGGTGCGGCTGACCACGATCTGGGGGCCCTTGGACGTCTTGCGGACCTCGACGATGTAGGCCTTCAGCCGGCTGTTGGGCTCGGGGCGCTCGTAGGGCACCTGCTCGGCCTGGGGCAGCAGGGCCTCGACCCGGCCGAGGTCCAGCAGCGTGTAGCGGGCGTCGGTCTGCTGGATGATGCCGGTGACGATGTCGCCCTCGCGGCCGGCGTACTCCTCGTACTTCATCTCGCGGTCGACCTCGCGCAACCGCTGCATCATCACCTGCTTGAAGGTCTGGGCGGCGATGCGGCCGAGGTCCTCGGCGGGCGGGGTGACGTCGAGCTCGGGGCCGAAGGGCTCCCCGTCCTCGTCGAGCTCCTGGGCGGTGACGCGCATCTCGCCGCTCACCGGATCGATCGTGGCCCAGGAGTACTCGTAGGCGTCCGGCAGGCGCTTGTAGGCGGATTCGAGGGCATCGGCGAGGGCGCCCATGAGCGTCTCGGGGCTGATGCCCTTCTCCGTGGCGAGGGCCCGGAGGGCTTCCATCATGTCGTCGGAGCTCATGACTTGGCTGCCTTCTTCTTCTTGGCGGACGGGGAGTTCTGGGGGGCGCCGGGTCTGGGGCCGCCGGGCTTGGGGGCGGGGCCCCACTCGAACACGGTGCGGGCCCGTTCGAGCTCGTCGAACGCGAGCCGGCGGGTCTCCCCCGCCTCGGCATCCGCGGGCGCGAGCTCGATGCCGTGCTCGTCGGCGTTGAGCAGCGTGCCCTTGGCCCGGCGATCGCCCGGCACGCCGGCACGGGTCTTGACCGACAGCACCTCGCCGACGGACCGGGCGAAGTGCTCCGGGGTGCGCAGGGCGCGCTCGAGCCCGGGACTCGACACCTCGAGGGTGAACTGCCCCGGGATGGGGTCGACGTCGTCGATCAGGCGGGAGATGGTGCGGGTGAGCGAGCCGATCGCCCCGATGTCGACACCGCCGGGGCGGTCGACGGTGATGCGGAGCACCCCACCGGCGAACTCCAGGTCGTAGAGCTCGACATCGGCTTCGGCGAGGAGGGGCGCCACGAGCTGGCGCATGCGCTCGGCGGTGTCCATGGCTACCTCCTCGGGGTGCGAGTACCGGGCGAACCGGTCAGAGACAAACAAGAGGCGTGGGCTGAAGGCCCACGCCTTGCCACCCGGAGGTGGACGCCGACAGCATAGCCGGTAGCCCTGCGACGCCCTCGGCGTCTGGCCGTCACCCGCTCCGTGCATGATCACGGGATGACGAAGCTGCAGACCCTCCTCGAACAGGAGCCCGAGCTGGCGGCCCGTGCCGTGGCCATCCTCACGTCCACCACCAACGCCGTGCTCGCCACGGTCCGGGTCGACGGCTCGCCGCGGGTGAGCGGGATCGACCCGTTCATCGTCGAGGGCGAGCTGTGCATCGGCTCGATGGAGGGAGCCCGCAAGGCCCAGGACCTGGCCCGGGACCCGCGGATGGCCCTCCACGCGATCCCGTGGGAGTCCCGGCGCACCCGGGAAGGCGCCGCCGACCCCGGCGAGGCCGACGCCAAGCTCACCGGGCGGGCGGTGCCCGTCACCGACCCGGACGACCAGGCCAGGGTGCTGGCCTGGTTCCAGGCCGAGCGCGGCTTCGAACCGCCGCCGGGCGGTGAGCTGTTCACCATCGACATCGACAGCCTGGTGGTGGTGGGCGTCGACGGCGAGGAGCTGGTCATCGACCGTTGGACCGCGGCCGACGGCCGCAGGACCGTCCGACGGGCCTGAGGTCACGGCCTGCCGTCGTGCACCTGGTCAGTCCAACGGGTCCCGTCCCACCAGCGGAAGCCTCGGCCACCGCCCGGGTCGGGGTACCAGCCGGGTGGCGGCCCGAAGCCCGACGAGACGGGGCGTCGCGGGTTGGGGTCGTTCCGGCCCACCCCCTTGCGCCAGCGGACGAGCTTGATGATGACGAGCACCACCAAGCCGATCACCAGGAACTGACCCACCAAGTAGCCGACGAGGTAGGCCGCCGAGCCCTCGTCTGCGAGGACCTGCACGGTGCCGAGACGGAACATGGCGTGCTCGGGCCCCTACCGGCTCAGTAGGACCGGGCCACGATCGCCACGTTGCCGGGCTCGTCCTCGGTCTCGGGCACGGAGCCGTCGGGCCGTTGGATGCAGCGCACGGTCACGGCGTCGCGGGCCAGGGAGGCCTCACCCTCGGTGCCGAGCGTGGCCCACGGGATCTTGGCGAACCCGGTCTGCGCAGCGGCGCGGGCATCCTCCACGTCGGTGACCTCGACGGTGTGCTCGTCGCGGAAGGCGGTGGCCTCGGCCAGCAGGCCGAGCTGGATCTCGTCGAGGAGGGCGGGGACGGCGGCGGCCACCGAGGCGATGGCGGCCTGGGACTTGGAGCCGTCATCGCGGCGAGCCACGGTGACCTCGCCGTTGGCGAGGTCGCGCGGGCCCACCTCGATGCGCAGGGGCACGCCCTTGAGCTCCCAGTCGGTGGCCCGGCGGCCGAAGGACGTGTCGGTGCGGTCGTCGAGGCGGGCCCGCACGCCGGCCGCCTTCAACTCGTCCACCAGGCGGGCGGCGGCCTCGCCGGCGCCGTCCTCGTCTCGGATCACGAGGACCACCACCTGCACCGACGCGAGGCGGGGCGGCACCCGCAGGCCGGCATCGTCGCCGTGGCACATGATGAGCCCGCCCATCATCCGCGTCGACACGCCCCACGACGTGGTCCACGCCATCTGCTGGGCGCCGGCGGCGTCCTGGTAGGTGATGTCGAACGCCTTGGCGAAGTTCTGGCCCAGTTCGTGGCTCGTTCCCATCTGGAGGGCCTTGCCATCGCGCATGATCGCCTCGCAAGCCAGCGTGTTGGTGGCTCCCGCGAAGCGCTCCTGCTTGGTCTTGCGCCCCACCCAGACCGGCATGGCCAGCACGTTCACCATGAAGTCGCGGTAGACGTCGAGGTGGATCTGCAGCGCGTAGGTCCGGGCGTCCTCCTCGGTGGCGTGGGCCGTGTGGCCCTCCTGCCAGAGGAACTCGCTGGTGCGCAGGAACAGCCGGGTGCGCAGCTCCCAGCGCACCACGTTGGCCCACTGGTTGAGCAGGAGGGGCAGGTCACGGTGGCTCTGGACCCACTTGGCCATGAACTCGCCGATCACCGTCTCGCTGGTGGGGCGTACCACCACGGGCTCCTCGAGCTCCTTGCCGCCGGCGTGGGTGACCACGGCGAGCTCGGGGCTGAACCCCTCGACGTGCTCGGCCTCACGCGTGAGGTAGCTCTCGGGGATGAACAGCGGGAAGTAGGCGTTCTCGGCCCCGGCGTCCTTGATGCGCGCGTCGACCTCGGCCACCATCCGCTCCCACAGGCCGTAGCCGTAGGGGCGGATCACCATGGTGCCGCGCACCGGGCCGTTGTCGGCCAGCTCGGCCTTGTTCAGGACGTCCTGGTACCACCGGGGGAAGTCGGTGCCTTGGGGGGTGAGGACGGGAGCCTTGGCCATGGCCGGCGAGGTTAGAGCGTCGCTCCCCCGCCCCCCGAAGGCGAATGTGGTGTGCGGGAGCGACGTTCCTGTCGGTCTGGCGCGTGAGGTTCACGCCTTCCTCGTCGACGGGCCGATCGGGTGGCAGGTTGTGGACCACCCGACCGTCGCCGAGCATGGGTGCCATGGACACCGAGATCACCCGTTCCGTCGACGAGCATGGCCGCGGCCGCTACACGTTGCTGGTCGACGGCCGGCCCGGCGGTGAGCTCCTCTTCCGGACCCAATACGGTCGACGGGTGTTCACCCACACCGGGGTCAGGGACGAGCACGAGGGGCAGGGGTTCGCCGGGAAGCTGGCTCGCCTGGCGCTCGACGATGCCCGGGCCGAAGGCCTCCTCGTGGTGCCGCTGTGCCCCTTCGTGGCCGGCTATCTGGAGAAGCACCCCGACGACCAGGACCTCATCGACCGGGAGCTCTTCGCCCGGCTGCGCCCCTGAGCAGCCGATCGGCCGGCATCGGCCCCGAACCTCACGCGCGAAACCGACCGGAACGTCGCTCCCGCACACCACATTCGCCTGGGGTGGGGGGGTCAGGATTCGGCGAGGTGCTTGCGGATGAGGTCGACGCGCTGCTCGGAGGCGTTGGCGTCGGCGCCCTGCTCCACGAGGAGCGCGGCACGGTCGGCGTCGGCCTCGGCGGCGGCGCCGGCGTCGGCGTGGCTCAGGGCGCCGTCGACGCCCTCGTCGACGATGCGGTTGGCCCACTCGACCAGGGCATCGACCATCTCGGCCTCGGG
>CAZIVZ010000264.1:0-5241 GCA_964542495.1 uncultured Aquihabitans sp. | reverse complement strand
CCGGTCTGGAGGTCGACGTGCTTCCAGCCGATCCCGTAGTCCTCCTCGTGCATGCAGATGGCGTTGGGCACGACCCACGGCTGCCCCTGCTCGGTGGCCATGGTCACGTCGGTGTAGTGGATGACGCCGAGGCAGTCGCACCCCAGGGTCAGCGACTGGGTCATGCGGCCGAGGCCCCACTCCCCGGCGTCGAACGCGTTCTTCCAGCCCTGGACCTCGCCCGGGTCGCCGTAGGGCACCACCATCTCCGAGACGGACGCCCGGTGGAGCACCGACCGGGCCCGTTCGGAGCCGTCGGGTGCGGTGTCGGTGTAGGTCACCTGGTGCAGCACGAGCCCCTCGTAGGGATCCCAACCGAGGCGCAGCGACCACTTCTGCCACGAGACCAGGTTGTCGTCGACGCTGAAGCTCGGGCCGTCCGGCTGGAGGATGGAGATCGGGCGGAGGTCGGCGCGCAACGGGCCGACGTGCTCGGGGGTGTAGCGGGACCCCTGCGGCGCGAGCGGGATCGGGTCGGTGCCGGGCGGTGCATGATCGATCACTTCGAGGACCTCACCGGTGCCGAGGTCGGCGTGGACGATGACGCCCTCGATCGGGCGGGCGTAGCCGTTGTCGTCGGGGGTTTCGCGCAGGAACGAGATGCAGCGGGCGATTCGCCGGCCCTCCTCGGCGCCGTAGCCGAACGAGCCGGCCGGCCAGGGGTCGATCTGCACGTTCGAGACGTCGGTGATGCCGCGACGGGCCAGGGCGGCGAGGTAGTCGGGGTGCTCCAGGCACGCCACGATCACCGAGAACGACTCGCCGAACAGCAGCGCCGGTCGCATGCCCTCGATCACCCGACGGTCCTCGAGCCGTCGCTCGGTCACCGCGACGACGAGCTCGACCATCACCAGCCCCGGGCCCGGCACCACCAGAACCTTCACCCGCCGGTGGACCGGATCCCCCGGCGCCCACGCGGCCAGCTCGTCCTTGGCGGGCTCGGCGAGGATGACGTGTACCACGGAGCTGCCCTCGGGCAGTTCGCCGGCGGCATCGAGCACCTCGCGGGCGGTGGTGACCTCGTCGGCCGTGAGCAGCGAGAGCGGGTGTGCAGCCATCAGTCGAGGTCCGACCCGGGGGCGGTGGGGAGCGGCCGACCGAGGTCCCCGAGTCGGCCGCGCGTGTACTCGACGGCCCCCTGCAAGAACCCGTCGAGGTCCGCCACCTTCACCGGTGGCAGGTCGGCGAACCAGCCGGGCACGAACGTCTCGGTCGCTCCCGACCCGATGGCGTCGAGCACGGCGGTCACGATCTCGGTGGGCTCGAGCGGTTCGATGTCGCTGAGCGAGGGATCGTTGTCGGGGAGCGCGAACAGCTCGGTGGCCAGCACGCCGGGCTGCACGACGTGCACGCCGATCGCGCTGTTCGCCACACCGAGGTCAACGCGCAGTCCTTCGGCGTAGGCGGTGATGCCGGCCTTGGCCGCGCTGTAGACGGCCTCGGCCGGGGGCCCCAGCCGGGCCGCCACCGACCCGATGAACACCACGTGGCCGGCCGAAGCCTCCAGCGCCGGCAGCAGCGCGTGGGTGAGCCGGATGGGGGAGTGGAGGTCGATCCGCAACACGTCGGCCACCTCGTCGGGCCGGTGCTCCCAGGCCCACCGGCGCTTGGGGATGCCGGCGTTGTTGACGAGGACGTCGAGCCCTCCGAGCTCGTCGACCACCCGGGCCCCGAACCCGTCGAGCGAGTCGAGGTCCCCCAGGTCGACGCTCCACGAACGGCTCGCGGGGGACCACTGCCTGCATCGCTCCAGCACCTCGTCCAACCGGTCGGAGCGACGAGCGCACAGCCCGACCACGGCGCCTCGGTGGGCCAGCCCCTCGGCCAGGGCCGCGCCCAGGCCCGAGGATGCGCCCGTGACCAGCACCCGCCTTCCCTGCGGATCGAACACCGTGATCCCCTCTCCCGTTTCTGACGTCAGCGTCAGGTTAGGGGTCGCGCCGCGACTGGTCTCACTCGAGACGGTGGACCGACCTTCCGTCGATCCAGGTGGCGCGCACGTGGGACGCGCTCGGCGCGGACAGGGCGGCGTCGAGCGGTCGGTCGAGCAGCACCAGGTCGGCCGGCGTGCCGGCACGCACGGTGCGGGGCGATCCCCCAGGAGCGGCCAGCGGGGCGAGGAATCGTTCCAGCGCCACCTGCGGGGCCACGGCCTCCCGCGCGCCGAGCGGCCGGCCGCGCTCGGTGGTGCGCTCGACCGCAGTGCGCATGGCCAGCCACGGGTCGTCGGGGCCGAAGGGTGCGTCGGTGGAGCCGGCCGTCTCGATCCCGGCAGCCAGGAGCGACCCGCACCGGTACAGGTGGGGGCGGTCGTCGGGCTCGACCTCGTGCAGGTACCGATCGCCGCGGGCGTGTACGAAGGCGGGCTGGGTCACCACGGTCAAGCCGAGCGCGACGATCGACTCCAGCAGCTCCACCGGGATCACCGCGCCGTGCTCGATGCGATCACCGGGCACCGACCCCACCTCGGTCCACGCCACGAGCGCCAGCACCAGGGCAGTGCGGGTCACGCAGTGCACCGCGACGGGTCGGCCCGCCCGGCGGGCGGCCACGAACCCGGCGACCAGCTCGTCGGGCGACGGCAGGGCGTGGTCCTCGACCACCACCTTCACCGGCCCCTGCTCCAGCTCGGGGGCAAGCGGGGCACCGGCCAGCGCCGGACCGCCGGTGGCCGCAACGTGTTGCGGCAAACGACCGTCGCGGCGGGCTTCCGCCAGCAGCGACGGCCCGGCGGGATCGGTGAACGGCGTGGCGTCGGTGACCCCGGTGACGCCGAGCGCGGCGAGCCGGGTACCCACCGGGCCGAGGTCTGGTGGGCCCTCGAGGTCCGCCCACCGGGTTCGGAGGTGCTCGTCGCGCCGGTGGATCCACCCACCGGGTGACTCGTCGAGGCCGGTGGCCGCCAGCGCGGCGGAGCTCAGCACCCACGCCGCTCCCGATCGGTGCTGCACCCGCACCGGCCGACCGGGCGCCAGCCGATCCAGCCGGGACGGGTCCAGCGCGCCGTGGCGGTCGTCGGCTCCCACCACCCGCAGCCATCCTCCACGGTCCGATCCCCGGTGGGCCGCGGCCAGCGCCGCATCGAAGGCGGCCGCGCCCTCGCAGGCGGCCACGTCGAGGGACCGCCGAGCCGCGGCCATCGCCAGCAGGTGGAGGTGGTGGTCGTGCAGACCGGGCACCAGCGCGCCACCCCGGGCGGGCACGGTGGCCTCGCCCGGTCGGGTCAGGTCGGGGCCGACGGCCTGGACCCGTCCACCTACGACCCGCACGTCGGCCACGATCCGGCCGACCTGCGCCCCCGCCACCGTGAACGGTGGGTGCGCCGGATCGGTCACGCGACCGGGTCGGAACGGTCGGGGTCGGCATGGGCGGCGGCGACGCCGGCCATCGCCACCTCGACCAGACCGCCGTCGGCGTCGGCCAGCAGCTCCAGCGCGGCGGCCGCGGCGGCCAGGCCGCTCAGCGGATCGGCCAGGGCGTCGCCCCGGAACCGAGGCCCCTGCACGTCGTGGTCGACCAGCCCTCCGGCGACCGCGGCGTCGTCGCCGAACGCGATGCGAGGGCTGCGCCGGCCGTGACCGGTGATCGACACCCACACGGCCGGGCCGCCGTCGTCGGTCACCTGTTCCTCGGCCACCAGGCCGACGGCCGCCAGCGCGCGCGGTCGGGACGCGTCCACCACCACGTCGGCGCCCCGCACCAGGTCGGCCAGCTCGGCCCGACCCGACGCGGAGCCGAGGTCGAGCGTTCGGTGCTCCTTGAGGCGGTCGAGGGCGGAGAAGAGGTCGGGATCGCCCACGCGGGCACCGTCGGGACGGTCCACCGCCTCCACCTTGACCACCTCCGCGCCAGCGGCAGCCAGGATCGCCCCGCACAGCGGCCCGGCCCACAGGGCGCTCAGGTCCACCACGCGGGGGCGGCGGCCCAGGCGGTGCGGCCGGCGGGAGGAGACCCCGACGCCGCCGTGTTCGTCGGCCTGGCGTTCGCCCAGCACGCCCACGGCCAGGCCCACCAGCCCGGCGGCTTCGGCCAGCGCCGCGCCAGAGGCCCTGCCCACGCCGGCGGCCACCGCCGGCCAGGGTCGCGCCGGATCCACCGGCACCCGCCAGCGCTCGTCGATGCCCGCCAGCGCGAGCCACGCGGGGACCAGCTCGTGATCGTCGGGGCGCGTCAGGCTCACCGCCACCCAGCCGTCGGCGGTCGGGAGCAGCCGCCCGGCACCGCCGGCGGTGGTGCGGCCCCGCGGACCCCGGCCCGGCCGGCGTGCCCGCAGCTCGAGCACGGCCGGCCAGTCCCAGGCGACCGGCTCGCCCACCGCCGCCGATGCCGCCGTGATGCGGCGTCCGAGGTCGGCCACCCCGCGAGCCAGGTGATCGGGCGGCGCGTCGAGGGCGGTCACGCCCGAAGCATCGCATGGTACGTTCCGCCGATGCCGCCCCGGGTCTGGCCCGCCGACGAGCTGGCGGCGGCCCTGGTGGCTCCGGGTGAGCCCGAGGTCGCCGGTCAGGTGGTGCTGGTGGGGCCACCGTCGGGCCCCCTCCCTCGGGCGCTGGTCGCCGCCGCCGTCGACCGCCTGACCGCCCTGCCGGGCGTGGTGGCGAGCCGGCCGGGTTGGACGCCACCGCCCGAGTTGCTCGACCTGGCCGACGTGGTGCTGGGCTCGGACGGCGAGGCCGGCGAGGTGATCGACGGCGTCGCTCGCAACCCCACGGCCGCGCTGGCGGGAGTGCTGCACCTGCGCGGGGCGCCCCGGCGCAGCGTGGCCGACGGCCTGGTGGCCGAGTCGGCCCTCTACAGCGCGCTCCAGGCCGGCGCCGAGCACCGACGGTGGCGGGCCGGCACCCCGATCCGCCGGGGCCCGGCTCCCGGCGGAGCGAGGATCCGGGTGGCACGCCACGGCGCGGAGCTCCAGATCGTCCTGGCCCGCCCGGCGGTGCGCAACGCCCTCGATGCGGTGATGCGCGACCAGCTCCTGGAGGCGCTGGCGGTGGCCGAGGCCGATCCCCTCCTGCGGGTGGTGCTGCGCGGCGACGGGCCGGCGTTCTGCAGCGGCGGCGACCTCGACGAGTTCGGCACCGCGTCCGACGTCGCCGTCGCCCACCTCATCCGCTTGCGCCGGAGCCTGGCGCTCGTCCTGCACCGGCTGGCCGGCCGCACCACCGCGGTGGTGCACGGCCGCTGCGCCGGGAGCGGGGTGGAGCT
>CAZIVZ010000263.1:0-5256 GCA_964542495.1 uncultured Aquihabitans sp. | reverse complement strand
ACGGCGACCACCTCTACATGCTCTACACCGGCGGCACCACCGGCATGCCCAAGGGGGTGATGTGGCGCCAGGACGACAACATCCGCAACATCGTCGCCCTGGGCACCAACCCCCGCTACGGCGAGGACCCGGTGGACTACGGCGTCACCCGGGATCTGGTCCAGGGCCCCGGCATCGTCAGCGTGCCCGCGTGCCCGCTCATGCACGGCACTGGGTGCATGACCCAGCTCATCGCCCTGTCCGGCGGCGGTTGCGTGGTCACCCTCGAGAACCGCCACCTCGACATCGAGGAGCTCTTCGACACGCTCGAGCTCCACAAGGGCAACACCACCGCCATCGTGGGCGACGCCTTCGCCAAGCCCATGGTTCGCACCCTCGACGCCAACCCCGGCCGGTGGGACCTGTCCAACCTGTTCGTGTTCACCTCGTCGGGCGTCATGTTCTCCGAGCCCGCCAAGCAGGGCCTGCTGCGCCACATCCCCCACGCCATGATCGTCGACGCCTTCTCCTCGTCGGAGGCGGTGGGCATGGGGCAGTCGGTGTCGGCCAGCGGCCTCGACCCCGACACGGCCACGTTCAAGCTCGGCGAGCACACCAAGGTGTTCACCGACGACCTCCGGCCGGTGGAGCCGGGGTCGGGCGAGATCGGCAAGGTGGCGGTGGGTGGCCACCAGCCGATCGGCTACTACAAGGACCCCGAGAAGACGGCGGCCACCTTCATCACCGTCGACGGTCGGCGGTACTCCGTCCCGGGCGACTTCGCCACCGTCGAGGCCGACGGCACCATCACGCTGCTCGGCCGCGGGTCGGTGTGCATCAACACCGGCGGGGAGAAGGTCTTCCCCGAGGAGGTCGAGGAGGTGCTCAAGCTCCACGACACGGTGCGCGACGCCGTGGCCGTCGGGGTGCCCGACGACAAGTTCGGCGAGGCCATCACCGCGGTGGTGGAGCTGGCCCCCGAGGTCGGCCTCGACGAGCCCGGGATCATCGACCACGTCAAGGCCAAGCTGGCCCACTACAAGGCGCCCAAGCGGGTGGTGGTGATCGACACCATCGGCCGGGCGCCCAACGGCAAGGTCGACTACAAGCGCCTCAAGGAGTACGCCAAGGACCAGCTCGGCATCACGGGCTGACCCGTGGGCGACGTGGTCGTCCGCGTGGCCGGGCCCACCGGCGAGGCGGCCGCCACCCTGACCGTCCGCCTCGGCACCCGGGGGCGCCGGCGGCTGCGACCGGGGAGGGGCTCGGGATCGGGCTCGACACGGGCCGACCGCAGCACGCTCGTGGCCGGCGACCGCGGCGGCGAGGGATCGGCCTGGACCGTGGCCTCGGCGAGCGCCGCCGCTCGGCGGCGCTGGAGCGGTGGGCACCCGGCGGTGGCCACGGTGGTCGACGTGTGGGTGCGCGAGCCGGCGGCGCGCCCGGCGGTGGTCTCCGAGCTGCTCGAACGAGCCCGGGCCGAGCTGGTGGCCCGCGGCGTGCGCCGGGTGGACCTCCTGACCACCCCGACCGACCCCGTGCTCGGACCGCTGCGTGCCGCGGGCTGGTTCGCCGGCGTGGTCGGGGGCCACGTGGTGGCCAGCTGGTGCATCACGCCGACGTGGCGCGACCTCGTCGACGAGGCGACGACGACCCACGCCCGCCACCGGGGACGGCTCCGTCGCCGCCTCGCCGGCGTGCGTCCACGTGACCTGCCCGCGCTGGCGGCCACGGTGGCGGCGGAGGCGCGGGGCCGGGCGGCGGAGCGACGCCGCCCCGCCGCCACCTCGGCCCTGGCCGAGCAACCCCCCGGCTCGGTCCACCACGAGCCCACCCGCTACCGCACCGTCCGACGGGCCTTGGAGCTGGTGCCGGCGGGGTTCCGGAGCGAGCGGCTCCTCGACGTCGGCTGCGGCGACGGCCGGGTGCTCGACGTGGCCCGGTCGCTGGGGTTCACCGACCTGGCCGGCGTCGAGCACGATCCCGGCCTGGTGGACGCGGCGCGCCGGCGGCTCGCCACGTCGGCCACGGTGGACCTGGGTGATGCCCGGACGACCCCGATCGACGACCGGATCGGGGTCGTCTACCTGTTCAACCCGTTCGACGAGGCGGCCGCAGCCGACGTCGCCCGGGCCGTGCGGGCGTCGCTCGAACGCCGGCCGCGCCCGCTGCTCGTCGTCTACGTGAACCCCCGGGCGGTGGCCCCGCTGCTCGACGTCGGCCTCACGATGGTCCACCTGGAGCCGCAGTTCTGCGTCCTCGCCACCTGATCGGGGAGGTTCGCCCCGTCTCGTCGGCCACCGCTACCGTGGCCCGGCCCACCACCGACCCTTCAGGAGCAACGAACCCCATGGCTGATCTCGGTTACGACGGCAAGGTCGCGGTAATCACCGGCGCAGGCGGCGGCCTCGGCCGGTCCCACGCCCTCGAGCTCTCGAAGCGCGGCGCGCTCATCGTGGTCAACGACCTCGGCGGCTCGGTCGACGGCCAGGGCGGCTCGCACACCGCGGCCCAGCAGGTGGTCGACGAGATCAAGGCCGCCGGCGGCGAGGCCGTGGCGAACTACGACACCGTGGCCACCCCCGAGGGCGGCAAGGCCATCATCCAGACCGCGCTCGACGCCTTCGGTCGCGTCGACATCGTGATCAACAACGCCGGCATCTTGCGCGACTCGGCGTTCAAGAACATGGACGCCGCCAAGCTCGACCCAGTGATCGACGTGCACCTGAAGGGCGCCTTCTGGGTCACCCACGCCGCCTGGGAGACCATGCGCGAGCAGAACTACGGCCGCATCGTGAACACCTCGTCGGCCGCCGGCATCTTCGGCAACTTCGGCCAGACCAACTACGGCGCGGCCAAGGCCGGCCTGGTGGGCTTCACCCGCGTGCTCGCGGTCGAGGGGGCCAAGAACAACATCAAGGCCAACGCCATCGCCCCGGTGGCCAAGTCCCGGATGACCGAGGACCTGCTCGGCCCGCTCGCCGACAAGCTCGGCCCGGAGTTCATCACCCCCGTGGTGGCCTGGCTGGCCCACGAGGACGTGCCGGTCACCGGCGAGGTGTACTCCTGCGGCGGCGGCCACGTGGCCCGCATCTTCACCGGCGTGACGCCCGGCTGGACCGACACCGAGAGCCTCACCGTCGAGGACATCCGCGACCACTTCGACGAGATCCGCAACCCCGAGGGCTACGCCATCCCGGCCAACCTCACCGAGGAGCTCCAGGGCACCCTCAAGGCGCTCAGCCCCAGCTGAGCCAGGTTCACCGGTTCCACCCGTGAAGGCTCGTGTAGCCAGACCGCTCCATGCGGCCTGGCTACACGAACCTCGAGACCAGCGGCGTCAGGGGCCACCCACGACCACCGTGGTGGGCGACTGCGGCGGCGGCGTCGAGGCGTCTCCCGCCCCAAAGCCCAGGCGGCCCAGCTCGGTGCCGTCCGCCGCGTGGGCCACCACCTCGACCACCCCGTCGGTGGCCTCGGCCACCCAAGCCCGACGACCCGAGCCGCTGACGATCTCGGCCCGGCCCAGCTCGGTGCCATCGTCCGCCACGAGGACCACGGTGTCGACGTCGGCGCCGAGGAAGCCGGCGCCGAAGGTCCTGCCTCCCTGGGTCGTGGTGGTGCTGGCGCCCAGCGCCGGCTCGACCGGCTCGCCGCCGCTGCCCATCGCGGTGCCGGAACCGCTCGACGAGCCTGAGCTGGAGTCGCCGCCGAGTGCGACCTGGAGGTCGAGCGACGCGTTCGGCCCCGAGGTGCCCTCGCCATCGGCCGGCTGCACCCGCAGCACCCAGGCCGTGCCGTCGTCGAAGCGACCCCGCGCCAACTCCACCAGGTTCCCACCGGACTCCTGGTAGCGACCGTCGTCGAAGTCGCCGAGCCGCGTCCGCTCGACGAGCTCCTTCCAGTCCTCGCGCCCGATCGGCTCGACGTCCTCGGCCATGCGCACCAGCTCGTCGACCGGCACGCCGATCGCCGTGAGGCGGATCAGCTCGCCCGGCCGCTCGAACCAGGACACGAACGACGTCGACGTCGCCGTCTCGCTGGAGGCGGGCACCAGCGACGTGCCGGCCACGGCCTCGTGGCCGCGCACGGTGGTCCGCTCGGACTCGGTGGCGGTGAGCTCGGGCGCGTGCAGCCGGACCTCGTCGCCGGGCACCGACGCCACGTACACCGCCCGCAGGGCGTCCGGGTCGGAGCCCTCGCCACCCACGTCGCCGGCGAGGTAGGCCACGAAGGAGCCGGTCCCCGCCGAGCCGGACGTCGCGGCCGCGGCGTTGGCCATCCCGATCAGCGACGGCTCCTCGCCCAGCTCGGTCCAGCCCTCGGGCAGCACGCCGTCGCGCAGCACCACCGATCGGTCGACGATGCGGGCGCCGGCGAAGAGGTCCACCAGCTCGTCGCGACCGAGATCGCGCCCGGTGGCGATCACCGAGGTGGCGCCGACCTGGACCACCAGGGCGCGCGGGCCGAAGCCCCTGCCGTCGAGCACATAGGCCCGCACCCCGTCGACCTCGACCGCCTCGGCCTCGACGTCGAGCTCCTCGGGATCGAACGCGCCGAGCACCGAGATCCCGAGCCGGGGCTGGTCCGGTGCCGGGCCGTAGATCACCAGGGGCGCCGATCCCGCGCCGCTGGCCGCACCCGAGCCACTGGTGGCCTCGCCGGCGCCGGCCAGCGAGAAGCCGTCGGGCACCGAGCCGAGCACGAACGGCCGCGGGGCGTCGGTGGTCCTGACGGCCGGGTTGAGCCGGTCCTCGTCGGGGCGGGCGGCCACCCAGACGGCCGCTCCCGCCAGCAGGACCACCGCCGCGGCGGCCGCGGCCAGGGTCCGGCGCGGGATCGAGCGACGGTGGCTCGCACCACCCGGCACGGTCACCGGGATCGAGGGTGACCGCTCCGGGTCGAAGCTCGGCCGAGGCCGTGCGTCGGCCGACGCTCGGAGGTCGGTGACCGCCGCGGAGGCCCGCGCGTCGAGGTCGTGGAAGGTCTCGTGGTCGTTCATGGTGCCTCCTCCCCGAGGTCGTCGGTGGTTCGTCGGTGGGTGTCGTCGTCGAGTGCGCCGAGGCTGCGAACCAGCGCGGTCCGACCCCGGTGGAGGTGCACCTTCACGGTGGCGGGCCGGCAGTCGAGGACGTCGGCGATCTCGGCCACGGAACGGTCCTCCAGGTAGTGGAGCGCCACGCAGGCGGCCTGGCGCTCGGGCAGGGCGCGCACCGCGGCCCAGAACGCTGGGTCGCCCACCCGGGCGGCGGCCCCGTCGCCGGTGGGGTCCGCGGC
>CAZIVZ010000262.1:0-5268 GCA_964542495.1 uncultured Aquihabitans sp. | reverse complement strand
GGAGCCGTCGACGGGGGCGTCGCAGTCGAAGAGGCGGAACGGCGTGGTGATCATGCGGGCGGCGAAGTAGTCGTCGAGGGTCATCGGCTCCCGGTAGACGGCCTTGGGGTTGCGCCCGGCGTTGCGACGCCCGTTGAGGGCGATCTGGGCCAGCTGCTCGGGGGTGGTGCCGAACTCGTGCATGTGGCGGTGGCAGTTCAGGGCCAACCAGTTGGCCGCCGAGTAGGCCCGGAACGGCAGGCTCCACTGCAACGGCCCGCCGAAGCGAGGTACACCGCCGCCACCTCCGCCTCCGCCACCGGCTCCGTCCAGGCCGATGCCGCCGCGGCCGCTGCTGCCCTGGGCGGTGGACTCGGTGACCGTGCGGTAGACGAGGACGTGGCGGGCGAGGCCCGCACCCACGGCCATGACCGCGTTCACCACCGCGGCGAGCTGGGCGGCCCCCTCGATCCCGCCCGAGTGCCAGCTCACCTCCAGGCGCAGGGCGTCTTGCACCTCGGGGGTGCCGGGCCCGGAGAACCCGGGTTGGCCCTGGTTGGCACCGGGGTAGGTGGCGATGCCGTCGATGTCGGCGGGGGTGAGCCCGGCATCCTCGATGGCCTCGAGGGCGGCGTCGAGGGTGAGGTCGAGCCCGCTGCGGCCGAGGCGTCGACCTATGTCGGACTGGCCGATCCCCGAGAGGATCGAGCGGCGCTCGAAGTCGGTCACGACGTGGCCCCGGAGCCCTCGGCGTCGAGATCGGGATCAGGCTCGAACAGCGGGAGGAACACGATGCCGTGCTGCTCGAAGGTGACGCGGACCGCCATGCCGATGCGCACGTCGTCGGGCGGGCAGCCCACGATGTTGGTGGTGAGCCGCAACCCGGGTTGCTCGACCAGCTCCACCAGTCCGATGGCGTAGGGCTCGGTGCCGCCGTCCCACGAGTGGTGGTTCACGGTGTACGACCACACCACGCCCCGGCCGCTCACCGGCGCCGGCGCCACGTCACGGCTGCCGCACTCCGGGCAGCGTGGCAGCGGGGGGTGGAGCCAGTACCCGCAGCTCCCGCACCGGGCGAAGCGCAGCGTGCCGTCGGCACCGGAGGTCCAGAAGAACCGGTTCTCGTCGTCCAGGGCCGGCTGGACGCGGAAGGGCAGGTCGGTCACGAGGTCGCGGTCACTGCTCGGCGGCCTGCTTGGCCATGCGCTCGGCCAGGGTCATCGCGGTCACGATGCCCTCGTCCTGGAACTTCCCGGTGCCGAAGCTCACCGGCGTGGTGACGACGTCGGTGGCCTGGGCCCGCAGCGCGCCGACCGTGGCCTGCTCCCGGGGGATGTGGGCGAAGGGGTCGTAGGCGAAGTTGCGCATGGCGTTGAGGTGGGTGATGCGGTCCACGTCGTGGTCGGGCAGGCCGTCGAGGTAGCGCATGGCCAGCTCCGGGGCCTCGGGCCAGGTGGAGTCCGAGTGCGGGTAGTCGCACTCCCAGTGGATGTGGTCGCCGTTGAGGTGGTGGCGGACCTCCATGCCCACCTCGTCGTCGATGAAGCAGGTGAGGATGTGCTCGTTGAACACCTCGCTGGGCAACCGGTCGCCGAAGTCCTGGTTGGTCCAGGCCTGGTGGTGCTTGTAGACGTAGTCGATCCGCTCCAGGAAGTACGGCACCCAGCCGATGCCGCCCTCGCTGAGCGCGATGCGCAGGTTTGCGAACTTGCGGAACACCGGCGACCACACCAGGTCCGCGGCGCACTGGACGATGTTCATCGGTTGCAGCGTGATCATGGTGTCGATCGGGGCGTCCATGGCGGTGATCACGGTGGTGGAGGACGACCCGATGTGCAGGCAGATCACCGTGCCCGTCTCCTCGCACGCGGCGAGGAACGGGTCCCAGTGGTCGCTGTGCCAGCTCGGGAGGCGGAGCTTCTCGGGGTTCTCCGAGAACGTGACCGCACGGCAGCCGCGCTCGGCCATGCGGCGGACCTCGTCGGCCATGGCCTGCGGGTCCCACACCGGCGGCACCGCCAGCGGGATCATCCGGCCCGGGTAGGAGCCGCACCAGTCCTCGAGGTGCCAGTCGTTGTAGGCGCGGAGGAGCTCCAGGGCGACGTCCTTGTCGTCCAGGGTCATGAACAGCTGGCCGGTGAACCCGGTCATCGACGGGAAGTTGAGCGAGCCCAGCACGCCGTTGGCGTTCATGTCCCGGATGCGCTCGTGGATGTCGAAGCAGCCGGGGCGCATCTGGTCGAACGCCAGCGGGTCCAGCCCGTACTCCTCGGGCACGCGACCCACCACGGCGTTGAGGCCGACGTTGGGCAGCGGGGCACCCTCGAACATCCACACCTCTCGCCCGCTGTCGAGGCGCTCGATCCGTGGGGCACGCGCGGCGGCTTCGCCGGTGAGGCGGCCCTCGAACAGGTCCGGCGGCTCCACCACGTGGTCGTCGACGCTCACCAGGATCAGATCGTCGACCTGCACGTGTCCCTCCATCGGCCCACTCGGGCCTGAATGTGACGTTGTTGTTAGATTAGCAGTGCCTTGGCTAGCGTGGCCGCGGTGGATCCGAGCATCGTCCGTCGCCCGCCGTTCGGTGCGAACCCGCTCGTGGGGGAGCGGGGCAGCGACACCCGTCGCCGCGTGCTCGAGTCGGCGCTGGCGGTCTTCGGCGAGGTCGCCTACCCCGACGCCCGCGTGGAGCTGATCACCGAGCGCGCCGGCTGCTCGCGGCCCGCCTTCTACCAGTACTTCTCGTCCAAGGAAGACGTGTTCTGGACGCTGGCCACCGAGCTGGGCGAGGCCATGGTGGCGCTCGCCGACCGGCTCGAGCCCGTGACCCCCGACGAAGGGGGGCTGGGCCGGCTCACCGCGTGGATCGACGACTTCATGGCCCTCCACGAGACCTGGGCGCCGGTGTTCCGGGTCTTCCCCGACGCCACCCGCGGCGACCGGGCCCAGGTCTCGCGCTCGGGCTCCATCGCCGGCCACACCGCCAAGGCGCTGCTCAACGCGTTCGACCTGCCCCGCACCGCGGCCAACCGGCGGCTGGTGAGCAGCCTGGTGGGGGTGCTGATCCGGTGCAGCTTCTACGCCGAGGCGGCGCCCGCCGGCATGAGCCGCCGACCCCTGGTGCTCGGCCTGGCCCGGTTCATCCACCGGGTGCTGGGTGGGCCGGTGGACGGCGTGAACTTCAAGCGCGGCCGCTCCTCGGGCCGCCGGCGCATCCGCATCGTCGCGCCGGTGGAGCCGGGGCCGACAACGGGGCTGCGGTCGCGCGGCGAGCAGACCCGCCAGAAGCTGCTCGACGCCGGGGCCGAGGTGCTGCCGGCGCGGGGGTACCACGAAGCCCGGGTCGACGACATCGTCGAGGCCGCCGGCGTCAGCCACGGCACCTTCTACCGCTACTTCGACAGCAAGGATGCGTTCTTCCGGACGCTCGCCGAAGAGGCCTCGGGTCGCATGATCGAGCTGATCGAGCGGCTCGACCTCGACGCCTCGGCCGACGACCTGCGCGCCTGGCTGGACGACTGGTTCCGGGCCTACGAAGCCGACGGTGGGGTCATCAGCACGTGGCAGGACATGCAGACCAGCCCGGAGCTGCGAGCGTTCTCCCAGCAGGTGGCGGCTTCGGTCTTCACCCGCCTCGAGAAGCTGCTGGACCAGCGGGACTTCGGCCACCCGCAGGTGGCCGCGTCGATGCTGCTGGCGCTGTTGGAGCGGGCGCCCTACCGGGTCCACACGCTCGGGTTCAGCACCCGCGCCGGCGAGATCGACGCGACCGCCACCATCATCCGCCGGGGGTTCCTCGGCATCGACGAGCGCTGAGCCACCGTGGATCTCGAGTTCACCGCCGACCAGATCGAGCTGCGCGACGCCGCCCGATCCGTGCTCGCCGACGCCTGCCCGCCGTCGCTGGTGCGATCGGTCTACGAGGGTACCGGCGACGGGGCCGCGCTCTGGGCCACGTTGTGCGAGCTGGACTGGCCCGCCCTCGGGCTGGCCGAGGGCCACGGCGGCCTGGGGCTGGGCTTCGTGGAGGTCGGCGTCGTGGTCGAGGAGCTGGGACGGGTGGTCGCTCCGGGGCCGTACCTGGCCACGGTCACCCAGTTCGCGGCGGCGGTGGTGGCGGCCGGGTCGTCGTTCGGGCTGGCCGACGTGGTCGCCGGCACCTGCACCGGCACCCTGGCCGTGGCCGAAGGGGGCCGGTGGGACCTGGGTGCCGTGGCCACCGAGGCGGTCGCGGCAGGCGGGGGCTGGCGGCTCACCGGCACCAAGACCCACGTGCTCGACGGGGCCAGCGCCCACGAGCTGGTGGTGGTGGCCCGGGGCGACGCCGGGTTGGGCCTGTTCGCGGTGCCGGGCTCGGCGGTGGCCGCGTCCTCGTCGGCGGTCATGGATCCGACCATGGCGCTCGCCACGGTGGTGCTCGACGGGGTGGAGGTGACCGGCGAGCGGGTGCTGCTCGCCCCTGGCGACCCGAGCGCGGACGACGTGGTGCGGCGGGTGCTCGACGAGGCCACCGCGGCGCTGGCCCTGTCGACCGTGGCCACCTGCCGGGCGATCTTCGAGGCCACCGTGGCCTACACCAAGGACCGCCACCAGTTCGGCCGGCCCATCGGGTCGTTCCAGGCCCTGAAGCACCGGTTGGCCGACTGCTACCTCGCCGTCGAGCGGGCGTCGGCGCTGGCCTACTTCGCCGCCCTCGCCGTGGCCGAGGGCGATCCCCGCCGGCCGCTGGCGGTGGCCATGGCCGCGGCGGCGGCAGGGGACTGCGCCCGGCTGGTCGGCCGCGACGGCCTCCAGCTCCACGGCGGCATCGGGTTCACGTGGGAGCACGACCTGCACTTCCACCTGAAGCGGGCCGTCACCGGCGAGCTGCTGTTCGGGACGGCGGCGTTCCACCGGACCCGGGCGGCCGAGCTGCTGGGGCTGGCCACGGCATCGGAGGGAGCGGCGTGAAGCTGGGGTTCGACGACGAGGTGGAGGCGTTTCGAGCCGAGCTGCTCGAGTGGTTGGCGGCCAACCGCCCGTCGCCCGAGGAGATGGCCGCCGACCCCTCGGTGTCCACCGGCCACGCGCCGCCCTGGGCTCGGCGGTGGACCCGAGCGATGTTCGACGCCGGCTGGCTCGTGCCCGGCTGGCCGCCCGAGCTCGGTGGCCGCGGTGCCGGGGCGATCGAGACGTTCGTGTACCTCGAGGAGCTGGCCAAGGCCAAGATCCCCCGCACCACCAACGTGCAGGGCCTGGGCATCGTGGCCCCGTCGATCGTCGACTACGGCACCCCCGAGCAGGTGGCGC
>CAZIVZ010000261.1:0-5270 GCA_964542495.1 uncultured Aquihabitans sp. | reverse complement strand
GGACCGGCGGCTCCTTCGGGTACGAGCACACCGTGCCCACCAGCACCGTCTTGGCCACGTCGTGGCTGCGGGCCTCCTCCACGACGTAGGTGCCCATGAGCAGGTTGTCGAGGTAGAGCTCGGCGGGGTGGACCTGGTTGTAGCCGATGCCGCCGACCCGGGCCGCCAGGTGGATCACCAGGTCCGGCCGGGTGCGCGAGAACAGCTCGGCGGTGGCGGCCCGGTCCCGGAGGTCCACCTCGGCGCTTCGGGGCACCACGACCGATCCGGCCCCGGCGGCCTGGAGGCGGGCCACCACGGCCCGCCCCAGGAACCCGTTGCCACCCGTGACGAGCACGCAACGGTCGGTCCAGAAATCGGTCATGGACCGATGGTACCGACCCCTGTGCGCTCCGCTGATCCGGGCGCGACCGCACCAGCGGCCAGAATCGGACCGTGGAGCGAGCGCGCCGGGTGGCGGTCACGGTGGAGCAGTGCTGGCACCGCGTGCCCGGCGGCACCGCCACCGCCGCCCTGGCCGCCGTCGCCGCCCTCGACCGCCGACCGGGCCTCGACCTGATCGGGGTCGCTGCCCGCCACCGCGACGCGCCACCGCCCCCGTTCCGGCCGTCGATCGAGGTGGCCCACCTGCCGCTGCCCCGGCCGGTGCTCTACGAGACCTGGCACGCCGTGCGATGGCCGCGCGTCGAGGTGGCCACCGGTCCCGTCGACGTGGTCCACGCCACCGCGGTGGCCGTCCCGCCGTCGCGCGCCCCGCTCGTGGTGACCATCAACGACCTCGCCTTCCTCGCCGACCCCACGCAGGCCACCCGCCACGGCAACCGCTTCTTCCGCCGGGGGACCGAGCTGGCCCGTCGCCACGCGGCCCTGGTCGTGGTGCCGTCGGAGGCCACTGCCGAGGAGTGCCGCCGGGCCGGGTTCGACGACGCACGCCTGCGCGTGGTCCCCTACGGCGTGACCGTGCACCCCGTCACCGATGCCGAGGTGGCCCAGGCCCGGGTGCGCCACGGGCTCGACCGGCCCTACGTGCTGTTCGTGGGCACCGTGGAGCCCCGCAAGAACCTCGCCGCGGTGGTGGGGGGCATGCGGGCGCTCGACGGTCGAGGCGTCGACCTCGTGCTCGTGGGGCCCGACGGCTGGAACGAGGACCTCGCTCGGCGCCTGGCCCCGCTGGAGGGCACCTCGGTCCGGGTCCACCGGGTGGGCTTCGTGGCCACCGAGGCCCTGCCCGCCCTCTACGCCGGCGCCGCCGCGTTCTGCTACCCCAGCCTGCGCGAGGGCTTCGGGCTGCCGGTGCTCGAGGCCATGGCCCACGGCGCACCGGTGGTCACCTCGTCGGGCACGGCCACGGCCGAGGTGGCCGGCCCCGACGCCCTGCTCGTGGACCCCCACGACCACCGGGCGGTGGGGGAGGCCCTCGAGTCGCTCGTCGACGACCCGGCCGCGGCCGATCGCCTCCGCGCCCAGGGCCGGGCCCGCGCCGCCACCTACACGTGGGACCGCACGGCGGCGCAGGTGGCCGCGGTGTACGCCGAGGTGGCGCCGTGAGCCTCGACCACGGACCGGCCCGGATCGGGGTGAACCTGCTCTGGCTCGTGCCGGGGGTGGTGGGGGGCAGCGAGGAGTACACCACGAGGCTGTTGCGGGCCCTGGCCGAGCAGGCGCCGCCGGACCTCCACCTGACCCTCTTCGCCCTCGCCTCGTTCGCCGAGGCCCACCCGGACCTGGTGGCCGCGTACCCCACCGTCACCGCACCGCTCAACGGCCGCAACAAGGCCGAGCGGGTGGGGGCCGAGGCCACGTGGCTGGCCCGTGAGGCCGGGCGCCGCCACATCGACCTCCTCCACCACGCCGGCGGGGTGATCCCGCCGGGCCCGGCGGTGGGGCGGTTCCCGGCCGCGCTGACGATCCACGACCTCCAGCCCCTGCTGCTGCCCGAGAACTTCTCGGCGGTGAAGCGGCGCTGGCTCGCCACCATGTTGCCCCGGTCGGCCCGGCGGGCCCGGGTGGTCCTCACGCCCAGCGAGCCCACGTCGCGCTCGGTGGTCGAGGTGCTCGGCGTCGCCGCCGACCGGGTGCGCACCGTGCCCCATGGGGTGGTGGCGCCGACGCAGGTGCCGGCCGGTCGCCTGCTCGAGGCGCGCCAGCGGTACCGGCTCGGTCCCGACCTCGTGCTGTACCCGGCGATCACCTACCCGCACAAGGACCACCTCACCCTGGTCCGGTCGTTCGCCCGGCTGGCCGCCGACCGCCCCGGCGCCACCCTCGTGCTCACCGGCGGCGCCGGCCCGGCCGAGGCCGAGGTGGCGGCCGCGGTGCGGGCGTCGGGCGTGGGCGACCAGGTGCGACGCACCGGCCGGATCCCGTGGAGCGACCTCGACGCCCTGTACGAGCTGGCCTCGGTGGTGGCGGTGCCGAGCCGGTTCGAGGGGTTCGGCGCGCCGGCGCTCGAGGCCATGGCGGCGGGGGCTCCGCTCGTGGCGTCCGACGCGACCGCGCTGCCGTGGGTGGTCGGCGACGGCGGGCTGCTCGTCCCGGCGGGCGACGAGGTCGCGTGGGCGCAAGCCCTGGCCCGCCTGCTCGACGACCCCGACGAGCGGCGGCGGTTGCAGGACGCGGGTCGCGCCCGCGCCGCCACGTTCAGCTGGGCCCGTGCCGCCGCCGCCCTGGCCGCCGGGTACCGCCGGGCGCTGGCGGTGGGCGAGGATGGGGTGCCATGAACCTGCTCGTGCTCTGCCCGCACTTCGCGCCCGACGTGGCGCCCACGGGTGATGTCATGACCCAGATCGCCGACCACCTGGTGGCCCGCGGGCACCGCCTGCACGTGGTGACGTCGCTGCCCTGGTACCGAGACCACGCGATCGACGCCGGGTGGGAGGGGCGCCTCGTCCGCCACCACGACACCGAGTGGGGCCGCATCACGCGCGTGCACCCGTTCCCCACCGACAAGGCCAACATCCCCGCCCGAGCCCTGGCCTTCGGAGGGTTCACGGCGCTGGCCACGCTGGCCGGCCTGGGCAGCCGGTCCCGGCCTGACGCCGTGCTGGCCATGTCGCCCCCGCTCACGCTTGGTGCCGCCGGCTGGCTCGTGGCCCGGCGCCACCGCGTGCCGTTCGTGTTCAACATCCAAGACGTGTTCCCCGACGTGGCCGTGGAGGTCGGGGCGATCACGAACCGCCGGGTCATCGCCGCCGCGTCCTGGCTCGAGCGCGAGACCTACCTGCGGGCCGACGCCGTGACGGTGCTGTCCGACGACCTCGCCGACAACGTCGCCGCCAAGATCGCCGGCCGCCGGGGCGCCGCCGGTCGACGGGACAAGGTCCGGGTGATCCCCAACTTCATCGACACCGACTGGATCCGCCCCGGCGCCAAGGAGAACGCCTACCGGCGCGAGCACGGTCTCGAGGGCAAGACCGTGGTGATGTACGCCGGCAACGTGGGGTTCTCCCAGTCGCTCGACCTGCTGCTCGCCGCCGCCGGCCACCTGGCCCACGATCCGCAGGTCGCCTTCGTCATCAACGGCGGCGGCTCGGCCCGGCCCGTCCTGGAGAAGGCGGCTGCGGGCCTGCCCAACGTGCACTTCGTGGACATGGCGCCCAAGGCCCGCCTCCCCGAGGTGGCGGCGGCCGCCGACCTGCACGTGGTGCCGCTGCGCACCGGTCTGGCCCGTTCCAGCGTGCCGTCCAAGCTCTACACGATCCTGGCCGCGGGGAGGCCGGTGGTGGCGTCGGTCGACGCCGGCACCGAGGTGGCACGGACCGTCGAGGCGGCCGGGGCCGGCCTGGCGGTGCCGCCGGATGATCCCGAGGCGTTCACCAAGGCGATCGAGCGGCTCCTCCGCAGTCCCGAGGAGGCGGAGGCCATGGGCGCCGCCGGCCGCCGGTTCGTGGAGGGTTGGGCGTCGCCGGGGGCGGTGGCCGAGGCCTACGAACGGTTGTTCGAGGAGCTGGTCGCCAGCCGGGGCCGCTGACCGGGGCCCGAGCGGGCCTGACTCGGGGCGGGAGGGTGGCGCCAAGTAGCGTGGACCGCCATGGCATCGTCTACTTCGGCCAAGAAAGTCGCGCGCGTCGCCGCCCGGAGCGGGGGCGGGTCCAAGGCGAACAAGCAGTCGCGCTGGCTGTTCCCGGCGGCCATCGTCGCGATCGTGGCGCTCGGCGTCGGCGTCGTCGTGTTCGCTCGCAACAAGAACGCCGGGGCCGGCGACAACAGCCAGAAGCCCCGAGCCCGGCTCTCCGACTCGTCGGCCTACGACCACTGGCACGCCTCGTTCGCCGTCAACGTGTGCGGCAAGGAGCAGCCTGCCCTCCAGGACGTCCAGGAGGACATCTTGGGCATCCACACCCACGGTGACGGGCTCGCCCACATCCACCCGTTCTCGGTGCGGGCGTCGGGCGATCGGGCCACGCTCGGGAAGTTCTTCGACCAGGTCGGCCTCGTCGTGACCGACGACGGGTTCAAGGGGTCCGACGGCAAGGTCTACAAGGCCGGTGAGACCACCTGCGGCGGCAAGCCCACCGAACTGGTGCTCGCCCACTGGAAGGACGCCACCACCGCGGCGTCCAACCCGCCCGACAAGATCATCCGCAGCGACTTCGCCTCGGTGCGCTTCAGCGAGAACTACGGCGCCTTCACGCTGGCGCTGGTCCCCAAGGGCACCACCGACATCGACCCGCCGTCGTCGTCGGCCGAGATCGAGTCGCTGGGCTCGGCCGACGGCGGCACCTCCGGTGGCACCGACCCCACCCCGGAGGGGACCACCACCCCGGCCGAGACCACCGACACCACCGATACCACCCCCACCTCCGACGTCACCACCACCACGGCTGCGAACGGCTGATGCAGGCCGTCGTGCTGGTCGGCGGGTTCGGCACCCGCCTGCGGCCGCTCACCCTCACCACGCCCAAGCAGATGCTGCCGATCCTGCACCGGCCGATGATCGAGCACGTGCTCGAGCACCTGGCGCACCACGGGGTCACCGAGGCGGTGCTCTCCATGGGCTACCGGCCCGACGCCTTCGCCGACGCCTACGCCGACGGCGTGTGCGCCGGCGTGAAGCTGCACTACGCCATCGAGCCCGAGCCGCTCGACACGGCGGGTGCGATCCGCTTCGCCGCCCTCCACGCCGGCATCGCCGACCGCTTCGTGGTGGTGAACGGCGACGTGCTCACCGACCTCGACCTCACGGCGCTGGTGGCGTTCCACGACGACCACCACGGCGAGGGAACCATCGCGCTGCACCGCGTGGAGGACCCCTCGGCGTTCGGCGTGGT
>CAZIVZ010000260.1:0-5284 GCA_964542495.1 uncultured Aquihabitans sp. | reverse complement strand
CAAACACCCCGACAAGCTAGATGACCGCACCGGCGGCCGCAAGCCATGCGCCGACCACCTTGGAGGCCGGAGGGGCTCCCAGCCGCAGCACCACCTCGGGCCGGAGCGCCTCGGCCGTGGGACCGTGGCGCAGCAGGGCATCGGCGTGCGCCACCACGGCGGGGTGGTCGACTCGACAGCCCGAGCGGGGATCGGCGAGCACCGGCCACCCGGCCGCCGCCGCCAGCGCCACCACCGCCTCGGGATCGGCGGCGCCCGCGCCGGCCACGATCACCCCGCGGTCGGCATCGAGCAGCTCGGCAAGCCGGGCGGTGCCGGCGCGGTCGACGGCCACCCGGCTACCGCCGGCGGTGTGCCACGGCGCGCCGTCGTGGCGCCCATCCGGCAGCGGGCCCGGCGCGCCCACCAGCGGCTCCCGGAACGAGAGATCGAGGTGAACCGGCCCGGGGCCGGCCGGGTCGTGGGTGGCCTCCACCACGGCGCGCGCCGCCAGCGAGCGCCACGAGGAGGCGGCCTCGGGCGACGGCGGACCGGGCGCCGCGAACCACCGAACCGAGCGGCCGAACAGGTGCGCCTGGTCGACGGTCTGGGGCGCACCGACGTCGAACAGCTCCGGCGGTCGGTTGGCGGTGACGGCCAGCAGGGGCACGCCGGCCTGGTGCGCCTCCACCACCGCCGGGTGCAGTTCCACCGCCGCGGTGCCGCTCGTGGTGAGGACCACGGCCGGCCGGCCCGAGGCCAGCCCCAGCCCGAGGGCCACGAACCCGGCGGCGCGCTCGTCGAGGTGGACGTGCACCGCCAGCTCCGGTCGAGCCACCAGGGCCAGGGCGAGGGGCGTGGACCGCGACCCGGGCGACAGGACCGCGTCGGTGACGCCCGCCCGCACCCACTCGTCGACCAGCGTGGCGCAGAACGTGGCGGTGGCCGTCACGCCGGTCTCGGGGTCCGACGGATCGGTGGGGGCGCTCACCGGACCATCTGAGCAGTCCACGAGGGCACCGTGCACCCCGGCGTGCCACCATGCGCACCATGGACGCGGCCGCGGCGGGGGCCTCGAACCCCTCGCTCCATCACGTGCACGCCGGCGAGCACGGCCCGCGCGTGGTGTTGGTGCACGGCTTCACCCAGACGCACGTCTCCTGGATGGCGGTGGCCATCGACCTCGACGGCGACCACCGCGTGGTGGCGGTGGACCTGCCCGGCCACGGCGGGTCGAGCGAGGTGCACGCCGACCTCCCCCTCGCCGCGCGCCTCCTGGGCGACGCCGGTGGACCGGCCACGTACGTGGGCTACTCGCTGGGCGGCCGGGTAGCCCTGCGCCTGGCGCTGGACCGGCCCGACCTCGTCCGCGGGCTGGTCCTGCTGGGTGCCACCGCGGGGCTCGACGATCCCAAGGCGCGCGCCGAGCGCCGGCAATCCGACGAGGCGTTGGCCGAGCGCATCGTGGCCGACGGGGTCCCCCACTTCCTGCGCGACTGGGTGGCACAGCCGCTCTTCGACGGCCTCGACCTGGCGCCCGCCGACCGCGCCGCCCGTCTGGCCAACACGCCCTCTGGTCTGGCGGCGTCGCTGCGCCTGGCCGGGACCGGCACCATGGACCCTCCGTGGTGGGACGAGCTGGCCCAGCTCCAGGTGCCGCTGCTCGCCTGTGCCGGCGCCCGCGACGCCAGGTTCGCCGCCCTCGCCGAACGCCTGGCCGAGGGGGCGGCCGGCCCGGCGCAGGTGGTCCTGCTCGACGGCTGCGGCCACGCCGCCCACCTCCAGGACCCCGCCGCGTTCGCCGCGGTCGTGCGGGGCTTCGTCGCCCAGCTCCCGTCGAGCTGACGCACGTCCTCCCGCCAGGTGTGTGCACCTGAGCCCCTCAGTCCGGCTCAGATGCACGAACCTGCGCGCTCTGGGGGCAAGGGTCGGTCATGCGGAGACGGCAAGGCCCAGCGCGAACAGGAGGCCGAACACCAGCTGCACGCGGCCGGTGGCGCCGAGCACGGGGATCAGGGCCGCTCCGCTCGCGCCCGTGAGCACATCGACCACGGGCTGGCGACCCAGCAGCACCGCCACCAGGGCGACGGCACCGGCGGGCCGGCCGCCGAGGCCGGCCACGAGCGGCACGCACACGAACGGGAGCACCAGGAGCGCGGTGTAGAGGAACCGCGTGCGACGGTCGCCCAACCGGACGGCGAGCGTGCGCTTGCCGACCTCGGTGTCGCCCGGGATGTCGCGAAGGTTGTTGACCACGAGCAGGGCGGTGGCGAGCAGGCCCACCGGCACCGACGCCCCGAGCGCCAGCGCCGAGAGCTCGCCGGTCTGCACGTAGGCCGACCCGGCGGTGGCCACCACCCCGAAGAACACGAACACGAACGCCTCGCCGAGCCCCGCATAGCCGTACGGCCGCGGACCCCCGGTGTAGAACCACCCGGCGGCGATGGCCGCCGCGCCCACCGCGAACAGCTCGGGCCCCACGGCCACGGCCAGCGCGGCACCCACCACGCCGGCCACGGCGAACGCGGCCACGGCCGCCCGCTTCACGGCCCCGGGGGAGGCCAGGCCCTGGCCCACCAGGCGCACCGGGCCCACCCGCATGTGGTCGGCGTCGGTGCCACGGACCCCGTCGCTGTAGTCGTTGGCGTAGTTCGTGGCCACCTGAAGGGCGACGGCCACCACCATCGCGGCCACGCCACGCCACCAGATCAGCCCGCCCGGAACCTCCCCCACCGCACACGCCGTGCCCACCGCCACCGGCACCACCGCGGCGGGAAGGGTGCGCGGACGCGCCCCCTCCACCCACCTGTTCACCGGCTGCGCTCCATGGCGAGGAGTCTGCCGTCCACGGCGACGGCCGACCCACTCCTCGCCGCGGCGGCCGGCGCGCCGACACGCGTGGGATCGCGCCGCCGGGTGCGAGGCTGGGCCGGTGCGCGCGCTCGTGGCCCTCGACCTACCCGGCGGTCCGGCCTTCGTCGACGCGCTGCGACGGGCATGGGATCGGGGCGACGCCGTGATGCCGGTGGACCAGCGCCTGCCGCCACCGGCACGGCGCGAGCTGCTGGGGTCGGCGCGCCCGCACACCGTGGTCGATGGGAGCGCGGCCCACCCGACGCCGTTCGATCCCGGCGCACCGCTCCTCGAAGCGGGAGACGCCCTGGTGGTGGCGTCGAGCGGCTCCACCGGCACCCCGAAGCTGGTCGTCCACACCCACCACGGCATCGGGGCCCATGCCCGAGCCGTCCACGAGCACCTCGGCGTCGACCCGGCGGGCGACCGCTGGCTGGCCTGCCTTCCCCTCGCCCACCTGGGCGGGCTGGGGGTGGTGCTGCGATCTCTGGTCACGGGCACGCCGGTCGACGTGCTCCCGGCGTTCGACGCGATCGAGGTGGCCACCGCGCCTGCCCGCCGCGGCACGACCCTCGTGTCGCTGGTGCCCACCGCGCTCGACCGGGTGGACCCGGCGCCGTTCCGCTGGGTGGTGCTCGGCGGTTCGGCCGACCCCGCGACGCGTCCCGCCAACGTGGTCCGCACGTACGGCCTCACCGAGACGGGCGGCGGGGTCGTCTACGACGGCGTGGCCCTCCCCGGCGTGTCCGTGCGCGTGGGACCCGGAGGCGCCGTCTCGATCGGTGGCCCGACGTTGGCCCGGGGCCTGCGTGCGCCGTCCGGAGAGGTGGCCCCCGTGGTCGGAGCGGATGGCTGGCTCGCCACCGGTGACCTCGGCGCCTGGACGCCCGACGGCCGTCTGGTGGTGCACGGCCGGGCCGACGACCTGATCGTGACCGGCGGTGAGAACGTGTGGCCTGCCGCGGTGGAAGCGGCCCTGTCCACGCACCCCGCCGTGGCCGAGGTGGCGGTGGCGGGACGACCCGACGCCGAGTGGGGCCACGTGGTGGTGGCGGTGGTGGTGGCCGCCGCCGGCGCCGAGCCCCCCACGCTCCCCGAGTTGCGGGACCACGTGCGATCCCAGCTCCCCGCGTACGCCGCGCCCCGCCGGTTGGTGCTGGTGGACGCGCTCCCCCGAACCGCCCTCGGCAAGGTGCGGCGGGACCGCCTGCCAGGCCCCACCGGCGAGCCTCAGTAGGGGTTGGCGATGTAGTCGTGCAGGACCCGTGTCTCGGTCTCGAGGGCCGAGATGTGGTCCTTGACCACGTCGCCGATGCTCACCAGGCCGGCGAGCACGCCGTCGACCAGCACGGGGACGTGACGGACGCGACGCTCGGTCATGGTGGCCATGAGCGTCTCGACGGTGGTGTCGAGCTCGCAGACGACCACGGGGCTGGTCATCCACCGACTGGCGGGCTCGGCGAGGGCGGCGGCGCCGTGGCCGGCCAGGGCCGCGACCACATCGCGCTCCGAGAGCACGCCGTCGACGTGGAGACCGTCGGCCGACACCACCACCGCGCCGATGCGGCGATCGGCGAGCACGGCCACCGCGTCGGCGGTGGACGTGTCGGGTCCGACGGTGACCACCTCGGAGCCCTTGGTCTGCAACAAGATGCTGACCTGCATGGGTACCTCCTCGATCGGGGTCTTCCCAATGCTCCCACAGCCACCGCGCCGGCGCGCGGCATCCGTCAGGTCTCGGCGGACACGGCCTGGGCGTGGCGCGACGGGCGCACCCACACCCTCGACCCCTCGGTCAGATCCAGCGATCGGGCATCGGCCCGGGTGAGCACGGCCTGCACCGGCTCGTCGCCGACGCGCACGTCGAGGCGGACCTCGAAGCCCACCCGCACCGTGCGGTCGACCACCCCGGCCACCGCGCCCGCGCCGGGATCGGCGTCGTGGACCTCGAGGTCGTGGGGCCGCACCAACTGGCCGCCGAGGGTGGTCACCGGGCCGAGGAAGCTCATGACGAACGGGTTGGCCGGTTCGTCGTAGAGCTGGTCGGGGGTGCCGACCTGCTCCACCCGGCCCTCGTTGATGACCACGATCTCGTCGGCCACCTCGAGCGCCTCCTCCTGGTCGTGGGTCACCAAGACCGTGGTCACGTGGACCTCGTCGTGGAGGCGCCGCAGCCAGTCACGCAGCTCCTTGCGGACCTTGGCGTCGAGGGCGCCGAAGGGCTCGTCGAGCAGCAGCACCCGTGGCTCGACGGCGAGGGCGCGCGCGAGCGCCATGCGCTGGCGCTGGCCGCCCGACAGCTGCGACGGCAGCCGGTCGCCGAACTGGCCGAGGTGCACCAGGGCGAGCAGCTCGTCGACCTTGGCCCGGATCTCCTCCTTGGGCCGCTTGCGGATCTCGAGCCCGAAGGCCACGTTGCGCAACACGCTCAGGTGCTTGAACGCGGCGTAGT
>CAZIVZ010000259.1:0-5290 GCA_964542495.1 uncultured Aquihabitans sp. | reverse complement strand
ACGGGCGATCTCCTCGGCGGCCTCGAGGTTGTTGCGGAACACCGTCTCCTCGAGGCTCGACTTGCCCACGTTCTTGCCGGTGTTCACATCGATCACCGTGAGGGCCTCGGTGCGCTCGATGATCAGCGAGCCGCCCGAGGGCAGCCAGACCTTGCGGTCGAGCGCCTTGTGGAGCTGCTCGTGGACGTGGAACTTCTCGTAGATGGGCAGGCCGCCGTGCTCGGCGGGGTCGTAGCGCTCCACCCGCTCCACCAGGGCGGGCGAGATGCTGCGCACGTAGTCGCGCACCTCCTCGAACAGGTGGTCGTCGTCGATCACGACCTGCCGGTAGTCCTGGTTGAACTCCTCGCGGATCACCCTCAGGGCCATGTCGGGCTCCTGGTACAAGAGCGCGGGGGCGTGGGCGTTGGCGGCCAGGGCCTCGATCTGCTCCCACTGGCCGGCCAGGCGGGCGACGTCACGCTGGAGCTCCTCGGCGGAGATGCCCTCGGCCGCGGTGCGCACGATGAGGCCGTGACGCTCCGGCTTGGCCTTGTCGAGGATCTGGCGAAGGCGCTTGCGCTCGTTGTCGGGCAGGCGCTTGGAGATGCCGTACGTGGTGCTGTTGGGCACCAGCACCACGAAGCGACCGGGGAGCGACACCTCCTGGGTGAGCCGGGCGCCCTTGGCCCCGATCGGGTTCTTGGTGACCTGGCACAGGATGGTCTGGCGGGCCTTCAGGATCTGCTCGATCCGCAGGTCGCTGCCCTTGTTCTCGAGGTCCTCGGGGTCGTAGCGGGTGTCGCCGCGGTAGAGCACGGCGTTCTTGGGCGTGCCGATGTCGACGAACGCCGCCTCCATGCCGGGCAGCACGTTCTGGACCCGGCCGAGGTAGATGTTGCCGTGGATCTGGGCCACGGCGTCGGCCGGCCGGGACACGTAGTGCTCGATCAGCGAACGGCCCTCGAGCACAGCGATCTGGGTGGCCTCGGCCTGGACGTGCACGGCCATGAGGTACCGGCCCACCGGGCGGCCCTTGCGCTCCTTGCCCCGGCGGCTGCTGAGCGTCTCCTCGTCGAGGTCGACCGGTGCGTCGTCGGTGATCGCCGTCACCGGCTTGGGCGCCGGGCCCGGACGTCCGCCCCGGCTGCGGCCCTGGCCGCCCGGACCATCGCCGGATCCGCCCTGGCCCCCGGCGCGCTTCGCGCCGCCGGCTGCGCCCTCACCCGCGGGCGCGGCACCACCGCCGGTGCCACCCCGGCCCCGGCCGCCGCGCCGGCGCCGCTTGCGCGGCGCCCCAGGCCCGCCTTCCTGGCCGGCGTCGGCCCGTTCGGTCCTGGTACCGCCGGCCAAGGTCGGTGCGGGGGCCGGCGCCGGTCGGGTGTCGCCGATCTGGGGACGGCGCACCAGCGCCGCTTCAGCCGCCTCGGCCGAGGGCTTGTTCTCTCGGTGCCGGTCGGGCAGCTCGGGCGTGCGGGCCACGTCGAGCTCGCCCGAGCCACCGCGGGCCGAGCGCTCGTCGCCGCTTGCGGCATCGCCATCGCCGTCGTCCTCACCGCCGTCGGTGCTGTCGGCACGTGGGCGGTTGCGGCCGCGCCCACCGCGCGAGCCGCGCCGGCGCGGGCGGGGCGCGCCGGCGCCCTCACCGCCGTCACGCGCCTCGATGGCGCCGCCGTCGCTCGGCGGGCCCGCCGCGGCCCCGGCGGCGCCGGATGCCTCAGGCGCGCCGGCGGGCGCGCCGATGGGCTCGGGGGGTCCCCCTGCGTCGATCTCGGTCATTCGTGCGATCCCTTCTCATGACGCACGCGCCTCGGCGTGCGGCGCCGACGTCGCCTCGGCAGGCCCCATGAGGGGCTCGCACCGGGCGCCGTCCAGCAGCATCCATTGGGTGAGTCGCCGCACCCGGCCCTCGTCGCCTCCGGTGTCCAGCACGGCCAGCAGCTCGCTGGTGCGCAGGCCCCGGGGCTGGGTGGCCAGGTGGGCGTCGATCTCGGTTCCGGCGTCGGTGGGTCCGACCACGGCAAGGGCCAGCACGTAGGGCCGGATGTCGTCGGTGACGTCTCTGCCCTTGCGCTGGCGGGTGATGGTGAGCTCCGGCGCGGCGAGCACGCGCTCGATGGCCGGAGCCACCTCGTGCGGCTCGACTCCTCGGATCTCGATGCGCCACTCGCAGCTCTCGACCGCCTGCTGGAGCGACGTGGCGTTGTCGGCGATGGGGGCCACGGCCGTGACCTCGAGTCCCACCGGGAGCGCCGCGGTGAGCGGGGCCGCGAGCGCGGCCAGCTCGGCCGGGCCTGGCACCTCGGGGGCGTCGTCGTCGAGATCCAGGTCGAGGTACTCGGCCAGGGACTCGTGCCCGGTGGACAGCGCCAGGCCGAAGTGGACCTTGGGGTGGGGGGAGAAGCCCTGGGAGTAGGCGATGGGCAGGCCCACGCGGCGGATGGTGCGCTCCCAGATGCGCGCGACATCTCGGTGACTGGTCCAGCGGATCTTGCCGGTCTTGGTGAACCGGATCCGGATCCTCACGGGGCGCCCCCGCCGGGTGCGGTCGAGAGCGCCACGGGCACCTCGGTGCGCACCAGGCCCTGGCCCGTGCCCTGGGACCCGCCGGCGGGCGGTACCGCCGAGGCCACCACGTGCTCCACGCCGTAGCCCGTGCAGGCGCCGCAGTCGTAGCAGGGGGTCCAGCGGCAGTCCTCGAGGCCCACCTCGGCCAGCGCATCGCGCCAGTCCTGCCAGAGGAAGTCCTTGTGGAGCCCGGCGGAGAGGTGGTCCCACGGGAGCGCCTCGTCCTCGGTGCGGTGGCGGTAGACGTAGTCCTCCACCCGCAGGCCCGCTCGCTCGAGCGCAGCCGACCAGAGGTCCAGATCGAAGTGCTCCGACCACTCCTGGAACGTGCCGCCATGGCGCCAGACGTCCTCGATCACCGGGGCCAGGCGCCGATCACCCCGGCTCATCAGCCCCTCGGCCACGCTGGCCCTGGAGTCGTGCCACTTGAGCTTGATGGCGTGATCTCGCCGGAGCTCGTCGCGCAGGAGGAAGATCTTGCGCTGGAGCTCCTCGCGGGTGTTCTGGCCGAACCACTGGAACGGCGTGAACGGCTTGGGCACGAAGCCACCGAGCGAAACCGTGACCGACGGGCTCTTGTGGTACTCGCGCCCGATGGCCACGCAGTTGCGGGCCAGCGCGGCGATGCCGAGCGTGTCCTCGTCGGTCTCGGTGGGCAGGCCGGTGAGGAAGTACAGCTTCATGCGCCGCCAGCCCTGCGAGTAGGCCGAGCGCACGGCGGCGTAGAGGTCCTCCTCGGAGATGAGCTTGTTGATCACCTGGCGCATGCGCCAGGTGCCGGCCTCGGGGGCGAACGTGAGGCCGGTGCGGCGGGCCTTCTGGATCTCGCCGGCGATGCCCACGGTGAAGGCGTCGACGCGCAGCGACGGCAGCGACACCGAGATCTGGCCCCCGCAGGCCGGATCGTTGACGGTGTCTCGCACCACCTGGTCGATGCCCGAGAAGTCGGCGGTGGACAGCGACGTGAGGGCCACCTCGTCGTAGCCGGTGCGGCGCAGGCCGTCGGCCACCATGGTGCGAACCTGCTCGGCCGGGCGCTCGCGCACCGGGCGCGTGATCATCCCGGCCTGGCAGAACCGGCACCCGCGCGTGCAGCCCCGGAAGACCTCGACGTTGAGGCGGTCGTGCACCACCTCGGTGAGCGGCACCAGCTGGCGCTTGGGGTAGGGCCACTCCCCCAGGTCCGTGATGGTGCGCTTCTCCACCAGCTCGGGCGCCGCCGGGTGGTTGGGCACCGTGGCCACCAGGGCGCCGTCGAGGTAGGCGGCGTCGTAGAGCGAGGGCACGTACACGCCCGTGACGCCCGCCAACGCCGCGAGCACCTCGGTGCGGTCCGCCTTTCCCGAGGCCTTCCACGCCGCGACCACCTCGGTGATCTCGCTGACCACCTCCTCGCCGTCGCCCAGCACCACGAAGTCGAGGAAGGGGGCGATGGGCTCGGGGTTGTAGGTGCAGTGGCCGCCGGCACCGACGAGCAGGTCCGACGCCGAGCGGTCCGCAGCCCGCACCGGGCACCCGGCCAGGTCCACCATGTTGAGCAGGTTGGTGTAGGTGAGCTCGGCCGAGAGGTTGAAGGCCAAGATGTCGAAGTCGGCGGCGGCACGGTGGCTGTCGACCGAGAACAGCGGCACGTCGTGGGCGCGGAGCTGCTCCTCGAGGTCGGTCCAGGGCGCGTAGGTGCGCTCGGCCACCCCGGCCGGGTGCTCGTTGATGATCTCGTAGAGGATCTGGAGACCCTGGTTGGGCAACCCGATCTCGTAGGTGTCGGGATAGGCCAGGAGCCAGGCCGCTGCGGTGGGCCGGTGCTCGGGAACCTGGGCGCCGTCTTCGCAGCCGATGTAGCGGGCCGGCTTCTGGACCTTGCCGAGCAGGGGCTCGAGCTGGGACCAGATAGTCATGACGAGGGGATGCTATCGCCGCGCCGTGGGGCGGAACGATCTCGTGGCGCCGTCAGGAGAAGCGCCGCATGTGGACGCTCAGCACCAGGCCCATGGAGATCAGCGTGGTGAGCAGGGCGGACCCGCCGTAGCTGAGGAACGGGAGCGGGATGCCGGTGATGGGCATGATGCCCATGGTCATCCCGACGTTCTCGAAGATCTGCACCACGAGCATCACCATGATGCCGGTGCACAGGAGCATGCCGAAGTCGTCGCGCGCGAGCTGCGCGGTACGCCAAACCCGCCACACGATCACCGCCAGGAGGCCGAGCAGGGCGCCGGCTCCCAGCAGGCCGAGCTGCTCGCCCACCGCGGTGAAGATGAAGTCGGTGCGCTGCTCGGGCACGAACCCGTTGCGGGTCTGTGGGCCGTTGAACAGGCCCTTGCCCGTGAGGCCGCCGGAACCGATCGTGAGCTTCGCCTGGTCGAGGTTGTACCGGGCCTTGGCCTCGGCCTCGGTGGTGATCTCCTGGTTCTGGCGGGTGTAGGTGGTGAGCCGGGCCACCTGGTACTCCTTCAGCACCCCCGAGGTGAGCACCAGCGTGGTGAGCAGCACCGCGGCGAACGCCAGCACGCCCAGGATGCGCGGCGGCACGCCTGCCACCAGCAACAGGGCGAACGCCACCGCCACCGACACCAACGTCGTGCCGAGGTCGGGCTGGAGGAGCACCAGGAACATGGGGGCGCCGCAGATCCCGAGCAGCATCGCCACGCGGGTGTTGTCCAGGTCGCCGAGGAACTGCGAGGCGAGCCCGGCGAAGCCGATGATCATGCCCAGCTTGGCCAGCTCGGAGGGCTGGAGCTGG
>CAZIVZ010000258.1:0-5293 GCA_964542495.1 uncultured Aquihabitans sp. | reverse complement strand
ACGACACGAAGTTGCCGGACTGGCTGGCCACGCCGATGCGCCCCGCCGGCGGGTAGGGCGCCACGATCTGGGCGCACAGCTTCGACGGCGTGGACACCACGCCTTGACCGTTCGGCCCCGCGAGCAGGATCCCGAGCTCGTCGCAGAGCGCCACCAGGTCTGCTTGGGCGGCGATGCCCGCCTCCCCCGCCTCGCCGTAGCCGGCCGAGGTGATGAACGCCGCCCGCACGCCCTTGGCGGCCGCGGCGCGCAGCAGGTCGGCGTAGGCCCCCGCCGGGGTGCACAGGAAGATGAGGTCGGCGGCGCCGTCGGGCAGGTCGGCGAGGTCGGCCACGGTCTGGATGCCGAGCACCTCCGCGCCCTCCCGGTTGGTGGCCCCCACGAAGCCCTCGTAGCCCTCGGCGAGGATGTTGTGCAGGCTCACGAAGCCGAACTTGCCGGGGTGGCTGGACGCGCCGGCCACGATCACGCCCTTGGGATCGAACAGGGCGCGGAAGGCGTCCGACGAGGGGCGAGGGCGCGCCGGCGTGGGCGCCGAGGCGGCCCGGTCGTCGTCGAGCTCCACCAGGGCGTCCACCGCCACCGGAGCGCCGTCCACGACGATCAACGGGTTGAGGTCGGCCGACACGAGGGTGGGATCGGCCTCGGCGGCGGCCGAGAGCCCGAGGAGCACCGCGACCAGCGCCTGGCGGTCCACCGCCGGCTCGCCCCGGAACGGTCCGAGCAGGGCCTGGGTGGCGAGGTCGTCGATCATCTCGGCGGCGTCCACGGCGGTGATCGGCACCGGGCGCACCGAGACATCGGCGATGGCCTCGGCCAGGATCCCGCCGATGCCCACCATCACCGTGGTGCCGAACTGCGGGTCGGTGGACAGCCCGGCGATCAGCTCACGGTTGCCGCGCAGCATGGGCGCCACGAGCAGGTCGACGGGGCCGTCGGCCTCGGTGGCCCGGCCGAGCAGGTCGGTGGCCGCCGCCTCCACGGCACCGGCGTCGCCCAGGTTCAACCGCACCAGGCCCCGCTCGGTCTTGTGGGCGATGGCGTCGCCGTTGAGCTTCACCACCACGGGGAACCCGAGCTCGGCGGCCGCGCGTGCGGCTCCGGCGGCGTCGGCGACGATCCGCTCGGGTGCGAACGGGACGCCGTGGGCGGCGAGGAGCGCCTTGGAGGCGGCCTCGCTCAGGGTGCGTGCGATCATGGCGGGCGAGGTTACCGACGCGCCCCTCGACCTCGGGGATCGGGCTCGATCCGGCTACGGCGCCGTGGGCGAGAGGGCGACGTGGAAGAGGTTGCGGATGTGCTGGAGCCGGGCGTCAAGGGCGTCGGGCGCCATGGGATCGTCTTCGAGCAGGCCTTCGAGGAACGGGATGTCGCTGAAGTAGCTGAACATCACGCTGTAGCCGGTGATCAGGAGCTGTTCAGTGTCCACCCGCCGGAACCGCCCCGCCTCGATCTCGCGCTCGAACCAGTTCATGGCCCGCTGGAGGAACGGTCGCAGCGACGCACCGAGGTCGATGCCCAGGTTGGCGCCCCCGTCGAGCGCCTCGCGGCGCACGATGCGCACGAACTCGGGGTTCTCCTGGAAGAACCGGAATCCGGTGGTGATCACCAGGTCCACCTTCGGCCAGCCTTGCGAGGCTTGGCCCACGGCGTCCTCCACCCGGGCCCCCCACTCCTCCAGGCTGATGCGGAACACCTCGGCGTACACCGCGTCCTTGGACGGGAAGTGGTGCAACAGGCTGGGGCGGCGGATGCCGACGGCCTCGGCGATCTCGTTGAGCGACGTGCCCTCGTAGCCGTGCTCGGCGAAGCACCGCCGAGCCTCGACGATGATCGCATCACGGGTGGAGAGGACCGGTTCCGTGGCTGCCATCGCCGACGAGCCTACGCCCAGGTCGGCCCGGTCGATCCGGACATCGCGCCCGGGGTGTCCCCGACGCCCGGTTCGGTAGCGTCGCCGGGTGCCCGTGATCCGCGCCCGCCGAGTGGTCCTGCCCGACCGCGTGGTGGCCGACGCCGGGGTCGAGGTCGATGAGCGGGGTCGGGTGGTGGCCGTGGTCCCGGGACCGGGCCCGACCCCCCACCACACCCTGGTGCCGGGCCTGATCGACCTCCAGGTCAACGGCCACGACGACGTCGACGTGAGCTCCGCCCGCGGCGAGGACTGGGAGCGCCTCGACGCGCTCCTCCTCGCCCAGGGCGTCACCGCGTGGTGCCCCACCCTGGTCACCGCACCGCTCGACGCCTACGCCGAGCCCCTCGCCCGGATCGCAACGGCGGCGGCCCGGTCCGGCCTCCACCCCGAGATCCTGGGTGCCCACCTCGAGGGACCCTTCCTCGGCGGTCGGCCCGGCGCCCATCGGGTGGATCTCGTGCGGCCGGTCGACCGGGCCTGGCTCGACGCCCTCCCCGCCCACGTGGCCGTCGTCACGGTGGCCGCCGAGTGCGAGGGAGCCGATCAGGCGTGGGCGTGGTCCCGGGACCGAGGGGTGGTGGCCTCGGTCGGCCACTCCGGTGCCGACGCCGACACCGCCCGGGGTGCGTTCGCCGCGGGGGCAGCCATGGTCACCCACCTGTTCAACGGGATGTCCGGGCTGGACCACCGGCACCCGGGCGTGGCCGCCGCCGCCCTGCTCGACCATCGGGTGACGGCGGGCCTCATCGCCGACGGCGTGCACGTGCACCCCGACCTGGTCCGCCTGGCGTTCCGCACCAAGGGGCCCGATCGGGTGGCCCTGGTCACCGATGCCGTCGGGTGGCGGGCGGGCACGGTCGGCCCCCTCGCGATCGCGCACGACGGCGCCGCGCCGCGCCTGGCCGACGGGACCCTGGCGGGCAGCTCGCTCACCCTCGACCGGGCCGTGGCCAACGTGGTCGCGTGGGGCGCCACCGACCTGGTGGGCGCGGTCCGAGCCGCCGCCACCAACCCCGCCGACGTGCTGGGCCGGCCCGACCTCGGGCGGATCGCCCCGGGCGCCCGGGCCGACCTGGCCGCGCTCGACGGAGAGGGCCGCTGCGTGGCCACCTGGCTCGGCGGTCGGCAGGTGGCCTGACGCCCGGTACGGTCGCAGGCATGGACATCGTCGCCGCCGTGTTCATCGAGAACATCGAGCTCCGGCCCGCGCCGGGGCCCTCCACCCGGATCGACCTCACCGGGGTCCACTTCTCGATGGCCGCTCCCGCCCCCGCTCCGGTCACCGTCGAGCCCCACCTGGTGGTGCTGGTGCGCTGTGCGCCCGACGAGCCGGGCACGGGAGCACTCGAGACGGTCTACGAGCGAGACGGCGAGCAGATCGCCCGCAACGTGCAGCCGCTGTCGGTCGAGCCCGGCAAGTTCGCCTACCGCCTGGTGAAGGCCGAGCTGGCGTTCGGCGACTACGGCACGGTGGAGGCCAAGGTGCGCATCGACCTCGGCCACGTGGTCACGGTGCCGTTCACCCTCCTGGCACCGGTCGAGGCCTGAGCGACGCGCCGTGGCCTTCGCCGCCGCGCTCTCCGAACACCCCCTCGCCACCCACGCGGTGGGTGAGGTGGTCGGCCAGGTCCTCGAGCAGCTGGGCGAGGAGCCCGACCTCGCCGTGCTGTTCGTCACCGGCGCCTTCGCCGGTGCCACCGACGATGTGGCCCGCGCCGTGCGCGCCCTGCTGCGACCCCGGGTCCTGGTGGGCGCCACCGCCTCCTCGGTGCTGGCCCTGGACCAGGAGGTCGAGGACCGCCCGGCGGTGGTGCTGTTCGCCGCCTCGTGGGCCGGACGGCTGCGCACCGGGCGCGGCGGCGCCCGCGCCGTCCGCTTCGACTCGTGGCGCGAGGGCGAGGGCTGGCGGCTCACCGGCACCGACGACGTGGCCGTCGACGGCGCCACCCTGGTGCTGCTCGCCGACCCCTTCTCGTTCCCCGTCGACGGGTTCGTCGACGAGCTGGCGCGGCGGGCCCCCGGCCTTACGGTGATCGGCGGGTTGGCGTCGGCCGCCCGCGGTCCCGGCGGCAACCGCCTGGTGGCCGACGACCTGGTGCTCGACCACGGAGCGGTGGGGCTGTTCCTGCCGCCGGGGGTGCCCGTTCGCGCCCTGGTCTCCCAGGGCTGCCGCCCGGTGGGCGATCCGTTCGTGATCACCCGGGGCCACGACAACCTGATCGAGGAGATCGGTGGCCGTCCCGCGCTCGACCGGCTCCTCGAGACGGCGGAGGCGGCCTCGCCCGAGGACCGCTCGCTCATGGCCCGCAGCCTCCAGGTGGGCCTGGTGCTCGACGAGGCCAAGGAGTCCTTCGGTCCCGGCGACTTCCTGGTGCGCCCGGTGCTCGGCGCCGATCGCGAGTCCCGGGCCGTAGCGGTCGGGTCCGACGTGGAGGTGGGCACCACCGTCCAGGTCCAGGTGCGCGACGCGACCTCGGCCTCGGCGGACCTGCGGGCCACCCTGTCGGACGCCCCCGGAGCGGCTGCGCTCGTGTTCACCTGCACCGGTCGAGGCCGAGCCCTGTTCGGCGAGGCCGGTCACGACGCCGCCACCGTGCACGCCCACGTCGACGGCGGTGCGGTGGCCGGCATGTTCTGCGCCGGCGAGGTGGGCCCGGTGGGCGGTCGACCCTTCGTGCACGGCTTCACCGCCACCGTGCTCCTCTTCGGCGACTGAACCCCTGGTTCACCCTGATCGGCATGCGGGGCGGCGACGCGCTACCGGGGGATGCGGTCCGCCAGGGGTCGTGCGAACCAGGGCGACGCGGTGACGGGTTCAGGTTCGTGTTGCTGCGCCCGAGTCCCAAGCTGGTGAGCGCAGTGGCCGTGCTGGTGCCCGGACCCAAATGGGACATTTCAGACAGTTTCGGGGCGCGCCTTGTGATCGAACACATGTTCGAGTAGTCTGGCTCCATGTCCACCAGTGCCGAGCTCCGAGCCGAGGTCTTGTCGTTGGTGGCGCGCCTGGACCCGGCGGTCCTCTCCGGTGAGTCCGCCGCGTTGGTGGTGCGGGATCTGGCGGTGATCGAGAAGGCCGCGGCCACCGGGCGCATGTTTCGCCGCCTTGCGGGTGGCCCAGACCGACGCCTGGCGGGGCCAGGGCCACGCGTCGGCGGCGGACTGGCTCGCCGCGCAGTGCGGGATCACCGTGCGCGAAGCCGCGTCGCAGCTCGGCACCGCCAAGAAGGCCGAGGAGCTCCCGAAGACCAAGGCGGCCATGCGCAAGGGCGACCTGTCACCGGATCAGGCCGAAGCGGTCACCGGCGCCGCGGCGGCCGATCCGGGGGTGGAGGACTCGTTGTTGGACTCGGCCCGCAACGACACCACCTCGCAACTGCG
>CAZIVZ010000257.1:0-5295 GCA_964542495.1 uncultured Aquihabitans sp. | reverse complement strand
CTCGGACCCACCCGCATGAACTACCCCCAGGCGCTCGCCGCGGTGGCCGTGGTCGGCCAGCGGCTCGGGCGCCGGCTGAGCGAAGGCTGAACCCCCACCCCCGATGGCAACCGACTACTACGACCTGCTCGAGATCGAGCGAGACGCCGACACCGACGAGATCAAGCGGGCCTACCGCGTGGCGGCGCGGCGCTACCACCCCGACGCCAACCCCGGCGACAACGCCGCCGAGGCTCGCTTCAAGGAGGTGGCCACCGCCTACGAGGTGCTCAGCGACCCCGACAAGCGTCGCCACTACGACCGCTTCGGGGCCGACGGCCCGCCGATGGGGGGCGAGGGCTTCGGTGGCTTCGGCGACATCTTCGACGCCTTCTTCGGCGGCGGTGGCGGTGGCGGTGGCGGCTTCGGCGGCGGCGCCCGGTTCGGCCCGCAGGGTGGCCCCGACCTCGAGACCACCGTCGAGATCGACTTCGAGGCGGCGGTCTTCGGGACCGCCGAGGAGGTCAGCGTGCGCACCGCGGTGGCGTGCGTCGACTGCGAGGCCACCGGAGCCGAGCCCGGCACCCACGCCGAGCGGTGCGCCCAGTGCGGCGGCGCCGGGCAGGTCCGCCAGGTGCGCCAGTCGATCCTCGGTCAGATGGTCACCGCCGTGCCCTGCCCGGTGTGCCGCGGAGCCGGTGAGGTGATCTCGAACCCGTGCCCCACCTGCAAGGGCGAAGGCCGCGAGGTCAAGGACAAGACCTACACCGTCGACATCCCCGCCGGGGTCGACACCGGATCCACGCTCCGGCTGAGCGGCTTCGGTGCGGTCGGCCTCCGTGGCGGCGGGACCGGTGACCTCTACGTCCAGGTCCGGGTGCGGCCCCACGCTCGCTTCACCCGCGAGGGGGTCGACCTCCACCACGAGCTCCACCTGCCGGTCACCCAAGCCGCCCTCGGCGCCGTGCTGGGGTTCGAGACGCTCGACGGTACCGAGGAGCTGGTGGTTCCGCGGGGCACCCAGACCGGCCGGGTGTTCCGGCTGCGCGGCCGTGGCGTCCCGCACGTTCGCGGCCGAGGCCGGGGCGACCTGCTGGTGCGGGCGGTGGTCGACACGCCGACCGACCTCACCGCCGAGGTCGAGGACGCGCTCCGCTCGCTGGCCGAGCTGCGCGGCGACGACGTGGCCCCGCCCGAGAAGGGCTTCCTCTCGCGCATCAAGTCCGCCTTCTCGTGACGGCCGGGCCCGGCGCGGAGGCGGTGCCCTCCGATGGCGGGCCGCTGGCCTTCGTCGCCGACCTCGAACTACCGGTGCTCTCCGACGACGACCAGCACCACCTCTCCCGCGTGCGACGCCTGCGCCGCGGCGACCCGCTCGTGGTGGCCGACGGGCGTGGTCGGTGGCGACGGGCGCGCTTCGCCGACGCCGAGCTCGAGGTGGTGAGCGACGTGGCCGTCGAGCCGGTGGCCGCGCCGCAGGTGTCGGTGGCGTTCGCCCTGGCGAAGGGCGGCCGGCCCGAGCTGGCGGTGCAGAAGCTGACCGAGCTGGGTGTGGACCACCTGCGGCCGTTCGTGGCAGCCCGCTCGGTGGTGCGGTGGGATCAGGTGCGCGCGGCCAGCGGCCACGCCCGTCTGGAGCGCGTGGCGCGAGAGGCGGCCATGCAGAGCCGTCGGGCCGCCCTCCCCGTGGTGCACCCGGTCGAGTCGTTCGCGGAGGTGGCGGCCCTCCCGGGCGCGTGCCGGGCCGATCGGGGCGGGGCGGCGCCGAGCCTCGATCGGCCGCTGGTGCTGGTGGGTCCCGAGGGCGGGTGGGACGAGGGCGAGCGTGAGGTCGACCTGCCCGTCGTGGCCCTCGGGCCCGGCGTGCTGCGCGCCGAGACGGCGGCCATCGCCGCCGGCGTGGTGCTGGCCGCGCTGCGAGCCGGGCTGGTGGCGCCGCCCTCGAACCGGCCGAACTAGCGGGAGGCGTCGAACACGGGCGTGCCGCGGAACAGCGCGCCGAGCTGGTCGAGCCGCTCGGTGGCGAGCTCGGTCGGCGTGTCGAGCACGCAGGCGATGGCCCGGAGGTCGTCTCGGCGGATCGTGAGCACCCGCCCGTTGAAGTCCTGGCGTTGGACCTGGATCATGGCCACATACCGGCGCAGCATCTCACCGGTGGTGCCGCCCACCTCCTCGAGGCCAGCCAGGTCGAGCACCACGTTGCGAGGCGCCGCGGTGGCCGGCCGGGTGAGGTCCAGGTAGGGGCCGTCCTCGTCTGGGGCCTCACGGGGGAGGAGCTGGTCGACGGGCACCTGGTACACCCGGGCCAGGCGGTTGAGGCGGGGGACCGAGATGGCCCGCTCGCCACGCTCGTAGGCCCCGAGCACCGATGCCTTGAACTCCTGGAGCGACAGCTCCTCGGCCTCCTGGAGCGACAGTCGCTTCTGGCGACGAATGGCCCGCAGCCGCTCGCCCACCAGGCGGGCGTAGTCGGCGGACTCGGCGTCGAGCTCAGGTTCGGAGGAGGGCATGGCTGGTGCTCCCGGGGAGGCGTGCGCACAAGGCGCGTCGACGGCGGACACTACACCACGGAGAGCGAAGTTGCCCACGATGCGTGACGACGGGGCGTAGTCGCCCACCCTCTGCGGTCGAGTGTCGGCCGCTCGGTTGGGAGACGGTCGACCACCGCAGCGCGGGGTGGTGGACGGTGCACGCTCGGTACGATCGGGCGATGGCGTTCGGGGTCTACGTGCACGTGCCCTTCTGCCGTCACCGCTGCGACTACTGCGCCTTCGCCACCTGGTCCGACCGCACCGAGCTCGCCCACCGGTACCTCGCCGCGTGCCGGCGCCAGATCGAGTCGGCCGCTCCAGACCTCCCGCCGGTGACGAGCGTGTTCGTCGGTGGGGGGACGCCGAGCCTCGTGCCGCCCGACGCGCTGCTCGAGGTGCTGGCCTCCGTGCCGCTCGCCCCCGACGCCGAGGTCACGGTGGAGTGCAACCCCGACGACCTCGATCTCGATCGCGCCGTCGCCTACGCCTCGGGGACGGTCACCCGCCTCTCGATCGGCGTGCAGTCGATGGTGCCCGAGGTCCTGCGAACGCTCGGGCGTGACCACCGGCCCGACAACGTGCGCCGAGCCGCTGACGCCGCCCACGCCGCCGGCCTGGCGTTCAACGTCGACCTGCTCTATGGGGCATCCGGGGAGACGCTCGACCAGTGGGCCACCACGCTCGATGAGGCCATCGCCTTGGGCCCCGCCCACGTCAGCGCCTACGCCCTCACGGTCGAGGCAGGTACGCCGCTGGCCGCCGACCCGGCCCGGCACCCCGACGACGACATCCAGGCCGACCAGTACGTGCTCGCCACCGACCGGCTCGGAGCCGCCGGGTTCGAGTGGTACGAGATCTCCAACTGGGCCCGACCCGGCCACGAGTGTCGCCACAACCTCCTCTACTGGACCGGTGGCGAGTACCTCGCGGTGGGGTGCGCCGCCCACGGGCACCTCGATGGTCGACGGCACTGGAACGTCCGCACCCCCGAGCGCTACGTGGCGGCGGTCGAAGAGGGGCGCAGCCCCGAGGCGGGTGCCGAGGTGCTCGGCCACGACGAGCGGCGCGTCGAGGGGCTCCAGCTCGCCATCCGCACGCGCCACGGGGTGGCGGGTGCCGAGGTGGGCGACGACGTGGTGGCCGAGCTCGACGGGCTGGTGGAGCGCCGCGACGACCGATTGGTGCTCACCCCGGCGGGGCGCCTCCTGGCCAACGAGGTGGCCATCCGCCTCGGATGACCGGCGCCCTCAGCCGAGCAGGTCGACGAGGTCGGCGAGGCGCTCGATCCGGTCGCAGTCCACGTCGCTGCGCAGGCCGAGGGGGTCGACGAGAACTGGGTGGATGCCCGCGGCGCGAGCACCCCGCACGTCGTACTGGTACGCGTCGCCCACGTGGACGGCGCGCGCCGCGGTGGCTCCGGTGACGGCCAAGGCCAGGTCGAAGATGCGCGGGTCCGGCTTGGCCACTCCCACCTCGCCGGAGTCGATGATCGCGGCGACCTCCACGCCGGGCCCGCGCCCGACCTGCAGCAGCCCGGATCGGGCGAGGAGCGTGGCGACGGTGCCATCGGCGTTGGACACGATGACGATCGGCGTGCCGGTGGCGGCGATGGCGGCCAGGCCCTCGGCGGCGCCGGGCAGGGGCATGGTCCAGAGGCTGCCCGCTCGCCAGAGCTCGTCGAGCGCGACGGCGACGTCGGCGACGGCATGCTCGGCGGCACCGAGGTGGCGCGCATAGGCGGCGTGGTAGTCGTCGAACACCTCGGGCTCGGCCCGGGCGTCGTCGATCGCTCGCACGCCGTGGTAATGGGCGGCGACGAGCCGGGCTGGGTCGACCTCGAGCCCGTGGGGGCCGAGGCACGCGCTGACGAGCTCGGGGTGCGGGCTCACCAGCACGCCGCCCGCGTCGAGGAACACCACGTCGAATCGTCCGGCCACGGGCCCACCGTAGGCGTCCGCCCCGTCTCACCCGAGCCCCGCCCCGATTCGGCACGTTGGCGCAGAATCTGCGCAGATTCTGTGCCAACGTCCCAGCCGGGGGGTTTGTGGGGCTTTGGGAAGATTTCGACGTCACCCTGCGTGCGGGTGAAGTCGAAAGGACCACTGAGCGTGGCGGGTAGGTCGCCGATCGCCTACGATGAACGCCCATGCAGCGGGAGCACGCCGCTCTTCGGGGACGGCGCGTGGCGGTGGGGGTGGTGGTGGCGATCCTTGCCGCCGCCCTGTCGGCAGTCGCCCCCTGGAGCTCCGCCGCCGAAGCGGCCGCCCCGTTCTCGTTCCGCGCGGTGGCCGACGCCGCCACCGACGCGTCGGTGCCCTCGACGGCCCTCGGACGTCGCAGCACCCTCGTGGCCGACGGCTCCCCCCGGCGCGTCACCTACCTCCGGTTCTCCGTCGCCGGCCTGCGCCAGCCCGTGCTGCGGGCCCGGCTCCGCCTCCACGTCCAGAACACCAGCGCTGGCCCCAGCCCGTCGGCCGGTGCCGTCGCCAAGGTCTCCTCCACCACCTGGTCCGAGTCGAGGATCACGTGGGCCGACCGCCCCGCGGTGGGAGCGCGCCTCGGCCCGTTCCGCGGCGCGGCCCGCGCCGACCGCTGGATCGAGTTCGACGTGACCGCGGCGGTGCGCGGGAACGGCCGGGTGAGCCTGGCGCTCGTCCAGAGCGACGCCGACGGCGTGTTCTACGACGCTCGGGAGGCGGGGGCCGCCCACGCTCCCCGGCTCGTGGTGGCCACGGGTACCCGGTCGCCCACGTCGACCACGACGCGGCCCACGTCGACCACGACG
>CAZIVZ010000256.1:0-5296 GCA_964542495.1 uncultured Aquihabitans sp. | reverse complement strand
TCGAGCGCGGCCTGGTCTGGCATGGCGACGGCCACCTCGCCCGGGTCGAATAGGGTGTCGCCGTGGAGCGGGTGGAGATCGAGGGCCCGACGCCGGGCCTCGTCGGCCAGGATCGCCAGCCGGCGCTGGCCCTCGTCGACGAGGTGGCGCTTGGCCCGAGCCTGGCCGGCGAGCCACTCGGTCAGGTCCTCGAACCCGGTGGTGTGGAACAGCGCCTCGAGCAGGGCCTCGCGCGTGTCGGGCTTGCCGCGCAGGACGGCCTCGAACTGGCCCTGGGGCAGCAGGATCACCTGCTGGAACTGGGTGGCGCTGAGGCCCACGAGGCGGATGACCTCGGCCCGCACCTCGGCGGGCTTGGTGGCCAGGGTGGCCTGATGGCCGGCGTCGAGCCTCTCGAGGGTGGCGGTGGGGTGGCGGGCGGTGGTGCCGGTGCCGCGCTTCTTGGCCGCCTCGTGGTACGGCTCGCGCGCCACGCGGTAGCGGCCGCCCTGGACCGTGAACTCGAGGGTGACCCGCGGCGTGGCCCCGACCGGGGCGTGGTGGGAGACGAGGCCGCGGTCTCCCCGAGCGCCGGGCACCTCGCCGTAGAGGGCGAAGCACAGGGCGTCGAACAGGAAGGTCTTGCCCGACCCGGTGGGCCCGTGGATGAGGAACAGCCCCTCTCGGGCCAGATCGTCGAACGCCACCGTCTCGGTGCCGGCGTAGGGGCCCATGGCCTCGATGGTGAGCAGGTGGGGCCTCATCGCGACCCGCCCAGCGCGGTGGCGGCCACGGCCCGCTCGAGCAGGGCGGCCTCGGCCTCGGTGGCCGCCGTGCCCTGCTGGTCTGCCCAGAAGCGCAGGGCGAGGTCCAGCGGCGACGCCGACTCCAGCTCGGCCGTGCGGCGGGCGGGGCTGGTGCCGACCGCGGCCCGCCCGATGGGCTCGTGGCGGAGCTCGAGCGCGTGGGGGAACCGCTGGCGCAGCCGGGCCATGGCCTGGTTGGGCAGGTGCGGGTCGGTGAGGCGGGCCCGCACCCGAGCGGCCACGGCGTGGGCGTGGGCGGGGCTGGTGAGCAGCTCGGAGAGGGTGCCCGTGAGGGTGCGCACCGGACGGCCGGCGCCGATCGCCACCACCTCGGCCTGGACCGAGCCGTCGGGTGCCAGCTCGACGATCCGCACCGACTTGTCCTGGCCCTCCTCGGAGAACGAGTAGGGCAGCGGTGAACCGGAGTAGGCGAGGCGGGGCCCGGCCACCTCCTGGGGTTGGTGGAGGTGGCCCAGGGTCACGAGGTGGAACCCGTCGAAGGCCGCCTCGGCCACCCGGTCCGAGCCGCCGACGCTGAGGTCCCGCTCCGAGTCCGAGACCTTGCCACCGGCCACGAAGGCGTGCGCCACCACCACGGATCGGACCGGACCGAGCGTGGCCAGGTGGTCACGGATGCGCCGGGTGGCCAAGCGCATGGCGCCGTCGTGGGTGAGGCGGTCGGCGGGTTCGCTCGCGGCCAGCACCGGGCCGTCGACCGATGGCTCCAGGTACGGGACCAGGTACACCGCCACCGGCGGACCACCGTCGGCCGGCCGGTCCAGCACGAGCGGCTCGGCCACCCGGGCGGCGTCGCCCCGCAGGGCGACGCCGAGCTCGTTGAGCAGGCGATCGTGCACCCGCACGCGCACCGCGGAGTCGTGGTTGCCGCTGATGGCCGCCACCCGGGCGCCGGTGGCGCGCAGCCGGGCGAGGGTGCGGTCCAGCAGCTCCACCGCTGGGGCCGGCGGGATGGCCCGGTCGAACAGGTCTCCGGCCACGACCACCAGCTCCACGCGGTGCTCGGCGGCCAGCTCCACGATGCGCTCGGCGGCCTCCTCCTGCTCGTCGAGCAGCGCGGCGCCGTGGAAGGAGCGGCCCAGGTGCCAGTCGGAGGTGTGGAGGATGCGCACGGAGCCCAGGGTACGAAGGGGGGGTGACAAGCTCGGGGAGGGTCAGGCGCCGGGCGGCTCGGTCACGAAGTCGATCAGCTCCTCCACCGCGCCGATCAGGGCCGGTTCGAGGTCGGTCCAGCTCGTCACCTTGCCCAGCAGGTGCTTCCAGAACCGGCCGGGCTCGGCATCGACCCGCAGCCGGGTGAGGACGCCGGTCTTCCAGTCCTCGCCGCGGGGCACCTCGGGCCAGGCGGCGATGCCCAGCACCGACGGCTTCACGGCCTGCCACACGTCGACGTAGGGGTGGCCGGTGACCAGCACGTGGGGGTGGTCGACGGTGCCGGCCAGGCGGCTCTCCTTGGACCCGGCCACCAGGTGGTCCAGCAGGATCCCGAGGCGCCGACCCGGCCGGGGCCCGAACGCCCGGACCACGGCGTCGAGGTGGTCGGCGCCGTCGAGGCGCTCCACCACCACGCCCTCGGCCCGCAGGTCGTCGCCCCAGACCTTCTCCACCAGCTCGGCGTCGTGGATCCCCTCCACCAGGATGCGGCTGGCCCGGGCCACCTGGGCCTTCGCCCCGGGGAGGGCGACCGAGCCCGAGGCGGTGCGGCCCGGCGACGCCGCCGGCGTGCCCGGTGCCGGGCCACGGGGGGCCACCAGCGTCACCACCTGGCCGTCGACCTCGAACCCGCCGGTGAGCAGGGCCATGCGGTGCTCGAAGCCCTGGCGGTCCCGCACGGCCAGGACGCCGTTGACCAGGCCCACGACCACGCCGGAGATCGGGGTTCCACGCTGCTTGACCACCAGGCCCGGCCGGGCCGCCACCACGGGGTAGCGCTGCCGCGGGCGCTTGGGGCCGTCGAGGTCGATGGGATCGCCGATGCCCCGAGCCACGCGTCGGGGAGGGGTGCCGGCCACGGGAGCGACAATAGGGAGCCCGACCGGGGCCGGTGCGTACCCTTGGACCATGTCCGCTCGCGCCTGGCACGTCGCCCCCTCTGGTCCCCTTCGGGGCGACGTGTTCGTCCGGGGGTCCAAGAACGCCGTCACCAAGCACATGGTGGCGGCGGTGCTGGGCGAGGGCCCGAGCACCATCCGCAGCGTGCCCGAGGTGGGCGACGTGGCCATCACGGCCGACATCCTCCGGTCGCTCGGCGTCGGGGTGCACCACGACGAGGCGGCCGGCACCATCACCGTGGAGCCCCACGACGGCGTCACCACGCAGGTGCCGTTGGAGTTCAGCGGGCTCAACCGCATCCCGATCCTGCTGCTCGGCCCGCTGCTGCACCGCACCGGCGAGGCGTTCGTGCCCCTGGTGGGCGGCGACCCCATCGGTCGGCGGCCGGTCGACTTCCACATCCAGGCCCTCGCCGCCCTCGGCGCCGAGATCGAGGTGCGAGACGACGGCATCGTGGCCAAGGCCAGCCGCCTGCGGGGCGCCCGGATCGAGCTGCCCTACCCGAGCGTGGGCGCCACCGAGACGGTGCTGCTCAGCGCGACGTTGGCCGAGGGTCGGACCGTGCTGCGCAACGCCGCCACCGAGCCCGAGGTCATCGAGCTGGCCCTGTTCCTCCAGCGCATGGGCGCCCGGATCGAGATGAGCCCGGGCCGCAAGATCACCATCGACGGCGTGGCGTCGCTGCGCGGGGCCGAGACCTCGCTCGACGGCGACCGCAACGAGGCGTTCAGCTACCTCGTGGCCGGTCTGGTCACCGGTGGCGAGGTGCGGGTGCGCGGCTGCACGCAGGACCGCCTGGTCACGGCCATCACCACGCTGCACCGCATGGGCGCGCGCTTCACGATCACCGACGAGTACATCCAGGCCTCGGCGCCCGACGGGCTCGTCCCCGCCGCCGTGCAGACCGACACCCACCCCGGGTTCATGACCGACTGGCAGACGCCGCTCGTGGTCCTGTTCACCCAGGCCGACGGCATGTCGGTGCTGCACGAGACGGTCTACGAGGACCGCCTGGTCTACGTGCCCGCCCTCAAGCAGATGGGCGCCGAGATCGAGCTGTTCTCCACCTGCCTGGGGGGCGAGTCGTGCCGGTTCCACGACACGAACGCCAAGCACTCGGCGATCGTGAAGGGCATCTCCAAGCTCCGAGGGGCCACCGTCGACGTGCCCGACGTGCGGGCCGGGTTCTCGTCGGTGATCGCCGCCGCCATCGCCGACGGTCCCTCCACCATCACCGGCATCCACCACCTCGAGCGCGGCTACCACCGCCCGCTCCAGCAGTTCGCCGAGCTCGGCCTGTCCATCACCTCCGCCTGATCGTCCGTGATCCTCCTCGACGCCACCGACCTGGCCGCGGCCCGGCCCGGGCGGCAGCTGTTCGAGGGCGTGTCGCTCACCGTGTCGAGCGGCGACCGCCTCGGGCTGGTGGGCATCAACGGCACCGGCAAGTCCACGCTGCTGCGGGTGCTGGCCGGGAGGACGGCGCCCGACGCCGGGTCGGTGCGCCCGGGTCGGTCGGCGCGGGTGGTCATGCTCGACCAGGCCGACGACCTGCCAGAGGGCACCGTCCGCCAGGCGGTGGCGCCGGGGGGCCATCCCGAGCGTGACTGGGAGGTCGACGCCATCCTCGACCGGCTCGGCATCGCCGAGCTGCGCGACGTCGCCACCGACCGGCTCTCGGGAGGCCAGGCCAAGCGGGTGGCGCTGGCGCGGGCGCTGGTGGAGGTGGGCCCGGGCGGTGGCCCCGACGACGACGCCGTCATGCTGATCCTCGACGAGCCGACCAACCACCTCGACATCGACGCCATCGCCTGGCTCGAGGATCGGCTGGCGGCGCACCGGGGCGGGCTGATCCTGGTCACCCACGACCGTCACGTGCTCGACCGCCTGACCACGCGCATCGTGGAGCTGGATCGGGGCGCGGCCTACGTGCACGAGGGTGGCTACGCCGCCTACCTCGAGGCGCGCCAGCGGCGTGAGGAGCGGGCGGCAACGGCCGAGGCGGTGCGCCGGAACCTGGCCGCACGGGAGCTGGCGTGGCTCCGTCGGGGGGCGCCGGCGCGCACCTCCAAGCCCAAGGCCCGCATCGAGTCGGCCACCGCGCTGGTCACCGGCCGGGCTCAGGCCGCGGCGCGCAAGGGCGACCTCCCGCTGCACGTCGAGACGCCGCGCCTCGGCGACCAGGTGCTGGAGCTGCACGGGGTGGGCCACCGCTACGGCGACGCGCCGTGGCTGTTCCGCGGCGTCGACCTGCTGCTCGACCCCCGCGAGCGGCTCGGGGTGGTGGGCCCGAACGGGGCCGGGAAGACCACGCTGCTCCAGGTGCTCGCCGGTCGGGTGCAGCCGGTCGAGGGTCGGCGGGTGGTCGGTTCCACCGTCTCGCTCGCCATCTGGGACCAACTCGGTGCCGACCTCGACCCCGAGGTGCGGGTGCGCGACGC
>CAZIVZ010000255.1:0-5328 GCA_964542495.1 uncultured Aquihabitans sp. | reverse complement strand
CTCGACGTGCCGTGGGGCGCCCCGCCGAACGACCGCCCCAACTCGAACCCGCTCTCGCGGACCTACGACACCGCGGATGGTCGCACCCTGGCGTTCACCTGCCTCCAGGCGGCCAAGTACTGGCCGCTGCTGTGCGACGCGATCGGCCGCCCCGAGCTCAAGGCCGACGAGCGCTTCGCCGACCAGGCCTCCCTGCTCGCCAACAGCCACGAGGCCATCGCCATCCTCGACGACGTCTTCGCCGGGGCCCCGCTCGACGAGTGGCGCCGCCGCCTCGACGCGTTCGACGGCCAGTGGGCCGTGGTCCAGCACACCCTGGAGGCCGCGGTGGACCCGCAGACCGTGGCCAACGGCTACCTCCAGGACTGCGCCACCGCCGCGGGCACCCCGTTCCGCATGGTGGCGGCGCCGGTCCAGTTCGACGAGCAGCCCGCCGCCCCCGGTCGCGCCCCCGAGTTCAACGAGCACGGCGACGAGATCCTCGAAGCCCTCGGGCTCGACTGGGACGCGATCGTCGACCTCAAGGTCCGCGGCGTCGTCGCCTGATCCACCACCCACCACCAACAGGAGAACCTCACATGTCGCAGTTCGATGCCTTCCGCTTCGATGGCAAGCGCGTCCTCGTGGTCGGTGGCGCGTCCGGCATGGGCGCGGCCGCGGCGCAGCTGGCCCAGGACGCCGGTGCGGAGGTCGTCGTCATGGACTACGCGGACGTCGCCCTCGACGGCGCCCAGGGCATCCACGTCGACCTGGCCGAGAAGGCCTCGATCGACACGGCGCTGGAGTCGGTCGACGGGCCCATCCACGCCCTGCTCGCGTGTGCCGGGGTCGCCGACGGCACGCCGGGCATCGAGCGCATCAACTTCATCGGTCACCGCTACCTGATCGACGCGCTGATCGCGGATGGTCGCCTCGGGCGCGGCGGGGCGATCGGGTTCATCTCCTCGGCGGCAGGGCTCGGGTGGGAGTCGAACCTGGCCGAGCTCCAGGAGCTGCTCGACACCACGGACTGGGACGAGGCATCCGCGTGGATGGTCGCCCACAACAAGGCCGACTACATGAACTCCAAGCAGGCGATGTGCGCGTACGTGGCCCGCTCGGCGTTCTCGATGCTCCAGAAGGGCATCCGCATCAACGCCATCTGCCCGGGCCCCACCGAGACACCGCTCGCCGTGGCCAACAAGGAGACGTGGCTCGGCTTCGGGGCCGACTACCGCGAGGCGGTGGGCACCGAGGCCTCGACCCCGCTCGAGCAGGCGTACCCGCTGCTGTTCCTGTGCAGCGACGCCGCGGTGGCGATCAACGGCATCACGATGGTCACCGACGCCGGCTACATGAGCTCGGGCATCACCGAGTCGTTCCCGCCGGCCACCCTGGTCGCCCAGTTCCTGATGGGCCGGCTCACCTGATGGAGCGGCTCACGTGAGGGGCTCGGCGTCGTGACCGTCACCTCGGTGGACGGGGACCGGCCGAACGGCCCGCGCACCCAGAAGGGGGCGCGCACCCGGGCGCGGATCATCGACGCGGCCAAGTCGGTCTTCGAGGAGCAGGGGTTCCTCGACGCCCGCATCTCCGACATCGCGGCGCGCGCCGAGCTCTCCCACGGGTCCTTCTACCACTACTTCGATTCCAAGGAAGACGTGTTCCTGGAGGTGGCGGCGGCCCAGGAGCAGCGCTTCAGCCGCAACTCGATCCTCGGCTCGGACATCGCTGAGACCACGCTCGCTGCCAGCGTGACCGAGGGACTGCGGTTGGCGCTGCACAGCTTCCTCGAGGAGTACCGCGCCGAGGCGCGCATCATCAGCGTGATCGAGCAGGTCTCCCGCTACCACGAGCCGGTGCGCGAGATCCGCCAGCAGCGCTTCGCCGACTACCTCCACCAGGCCGAGGGGGCGATCGCCGAGCTCCAGCGCCACGGCCTGTCCGACCCCGACCTCGACCCGGCGATCGTGGCCACCGTCCTGATCGCCATGGTCACCCGCTTCGCCGAGCTCTGGCTCGCGCAGGGATCCCTCGAGATCGACTTCGACCACGGCGTCGAGCAGCTCCTGCGCCTCTGCACCAACGCCCTCCAGCTCCACGACGCCTGAGCCGCGACCGCTAACCGAGCCCGGCGAGGACCTGGTCGACCCGGCGGAGGTAGCGCCAGGCGACGTCGGGGTCGAGGCCGCCGCACAGGGGCTGCAACCCGAGGGGGCCGTAGCTGCCGATCAGCTCCACGGCCTGGTCGACCGTGACCACCCGGTGCGAGCTCTCCGCCCGGCGCAGCTCGTCGACCGTGGTGCTGCCCGAGAGCGTGACCGTGGTGTCGGCCTGGCCGGCCTCGACGTTCCAGCGGTGGTACTCGACGGCGTCGTGGAGGAGGGCGGCGCCCACCTCCCGCCAGCCCTCGTCGAGGTCGTCGTTGACGAACACCGAGCTCGGGGCGGCCGGGTCCGGGAGGATGCAGAGCCCGGGCTCGTGGCCGTGCGCCACCGCGGCGTCGCGGTACGCGTCGCCGAGGGCGGGGTCGCCGCTCTGGCCGATGAAGCCGAGGCCGTTGCGCCCGGCGCGCTCGGCGGCGGCCACCGAGCCGCCACCCCAGGTGAGCATGGGCCCGCCCGGGGTGAACGGTGCCGGGGTGAGGCGCGGCTCGGCACCGCCGTCGGACGCCTGCCGGAGCCGGTCGAGCAGCGTGGCCAGGTGCGCGTCGGCGATCGCGCCGCGTCGGCGGTAGTCGACGCCGAAGAGGTCGTACTCCGAGGGCCGGTAGCCCACGGCGAGCGTGTAGATCACCCGGCCCCCGCTCAGGTGGTCGAGGACGATCATCTCCTCCGCCAGCCGGATCGGGTCGTACAGCGGGAGGATGGCGGCGGCCACCATGATCGGCGTGCGCTCGGTGACCGCGGCGAGCGCCGACGCCAGCACGAGCGGGGAGCCGAGGTAGCCGTCGTCGACGCCGTGGTGCTCGGAGACGGCGATGGCGATGCACCCGCCCTGCTCGTCGGCCCACCGCGACATGTCGACCGCGGCCCGGTAGCGCGCCGCCAACTCGGCCGGTGAGCAGCCCGGTGCCCGCATGTCGAACCGCATCCTGAACACCAGCACCTCCCGGGTCGCGGCCGCACGGTAGACCGCCGACGCCGACCACCGGCGTTTCGGGTACCGAAGTGGCTCGCCATCGACCAGATCGCTACCCAGAACGGGGGCGGCGGGTTCTGGGTACGGGATTGGCTCGCTGTCGACCAGTTCGCTACCCAGAACGGGGACGCCCGGAGCTAGCCGATCGGCTACCCTGCGGGGCAGGGGACCACCGCACCGGGGATGGAGCGCACCATGGCCGACGGGACCATCGACCAAGACCTGGCGGACTTCCTCGCCGTCCGCCAGCCGGGAGTCGACTACGAGGAGCTCCAGCGGGACGACTTCGCCATCCAGCTCGGGGTCGACCTCGAGAACTACCGCAAGTTCCCCCGGGTGGACGACTCGGCGACCTACCCCAAGGTCCGCTTCGACACCCGGGCCGAGATCCGGGTCGACCCCGACGTCGACCTCCCCGACTACAGCGGGCCGTTCCGCCAGGACCTGCGGTTCTCGGACTTCTCCCGCGAGGCGCTCGTGCGGATGATCGCCATGAGCCACGAGTACTACGTGCTGCTCGTGGAGGCGTGGGCCGACGAGATCGCCACCCGCCAGGGCCCCGAGAAGATGCAGGAGATCCAGACCGCGGTGTGGACCAACGGCGTGGGGCCGCACCTCGAGCGCATGGCGGGGGAGTGGGGTGCGCTGGCCGACGTCGACCAGATGCCCGAGCTCGGCACGGGCGTGGTCTCGTTCAACCTGTTCGCCCCCGACGACCGCTACGCCGACCTGGACAAGGAGCGGCTGGTCAACCTGGCCCTCGGCAGCCACGAGCTGCTCCTGCTCGTGATCGAGTGCTGGGCGGCCGAGATCGTGGTGCGCGACGGGCTCGACGAGATGTTCGACATCCAGTGGGTGCTGTGGAGCAACAAGGTCCTGCCCGAGGTGCGCAACCTCAAGGGCCGTTGGATGAACATCACCACCAACGACGTGGAGGCGTTCATGAAGGACATCCAGATCGACGCCACGTCGTTCCCGGGCAAGGCCTTCGACCTGATCTTCGAGATGCCCGAGCCCGACGTCGGCATCATGACCTTCAACCGGTGCTGCGCCCCGGACCAGTGGGAGGCCCTCGGCCGGCCCGACATCTTGGAGAAGAACTGCCACTCCACCTGCCCGGCGTCGCTCATCGAGACCGCCAAGATGTACAACCCGAACATGAAGGTCGACATCTTGGCCATCCCGCCCCGCGTCAGCGCCGACGACGTGTGCTGCAAGTGGAGGCTCAGCATGCGCGACGAGAGCGACCCCGAGTTCGTCCCGATCGAGCTCGGCCCCACGCGCTCGTCCGCCGCGTCCACGCCGTGACACCCGCGCCGTGACGCCCGCGCCGTCCCCGGCCGCCCGGCTGGGTGCCACGCCTCGGACCGCGGCGCAGGCCCGCGTGGTGGCCGCCGCGCTGGAGCTCTTCGCCGAGCACGGGGTGAGCGCCACGTCGCTGCAGATGATCGCCGACGCCATCGGCGTCACCAAGGCGGCGGTGTACCACCAGTTCCCCACCAAGGACGAGATCGTGCTGGCCGCCGCCGAGCAGGAGCTGGCCCGCCTCGAGGAGGCGCTCGACGTGGCCGAGCAGGCGGCCGCCGCCGGGTCTCGCGAGCAGGGCCTCGAGGTGCTGCTGGCGGAGGTGGTCGACCTGGCCGTGGCCCGCCGTCGGATGGTCTCGATCATGCAGAACGACCCGGTCATGGCCCGGTTCCTGGCCGATCACGAGCCCTTCGAGGCGATCATGACCCGCATGTACCGCCTGGTGGTGGGCGACGACGCAGCCGCCTCGGACCGGATCCCCGCCGCCATGTTGTCCGCGGCCATCGGTGGCGCGGTGATGCACCCGCTGGTGGTCGACCTCGACGACGACACCCTGCGGACCGAGCTGCTCCGCCTCGCCCGCCGCATCTTCGGGCTGCCGGAATGAACGGGGTCGTCGTGGTCACCGGCGCGGCCCGGGGCATGGGGCGATCCTGCGTCGACCGGCTGCTCGGCACCGGCGACGCCAGCCACCTCGTGGCCGTCGACCTGGAGGCGCCCGACATCGACGGCACCGTCGGCGTGGCCTGCGACGTGTCCGATCCCGGCGCCGTCGCGGCGCTCGCCGCGCGGGTCCGCGAGCTCGGGCCGTTCAGGTCGCTGGTGCACGCGGCCGGGATCTCACCGACGATGGCCGACCCCTGCCGCGTGTTCGAGGTGGATCTCGTCGGCACCCAGCTG
>CAZIVZ010000254.1:0-5346 GCA_964542495.1 uncultured Aquihabitans sp. | reverse complement strand
CCTGCGCCCAGTACCACTTGACGTTGGGCTTGCGGATCTCGAAGTGCAGGTGCGACCCGGTGCTCTCGGCGTTGCCGCTGTCGCCCACCCAGGCGATCTGCTGGCCGCGCGTGACCTTGGCGCCCTCGACGATGCCGGGAGCGAACGCCCAGGCCGACGGGTTCTTGCCGTCGTCGGTGCCGGGGGAGTCGTTGTTGATGTGGAGGTACCCGTAGAGGTAGCCGTCGGCGTCGCGCAGGTAGAGGTAGTTGCCACCGCTGCCGTAGACCTTGCGCACCACGGTGGCGTCGGTCACTGCCAGCAGCAGCGACAGCTTGGCGGCCATCATGTCCTCGCCGGCGTGGATGTGGCTGCCGCGGTTCTGGCCGTAGTTGCGGAGGCGGTTCACCGTGGTTCGGCCGGCGGGCACGATCGGGTACATCATCGGCCGGACGAGCTTCGTGCGCAGATCAGGCGTGTTGTACAGGTTCGTGTTGTCGACGGCGGCGGCGGCCGTGGTGGCCCGGCCGAGGAGGAACGGCGTGATGCCGAGGGCCAGCCCGCCGGTGAGCACGGCGCGGCGGCTGAGCGAGCCGCTTGCGGGGTCTTCGGTCGGGGTGGTGGAGCACGAACAGGTCATGGCGCGGATGCGTCCTCGGGGTGGGGGCCTCGGTGGAGCTTCATATGACGATAGCGTTACGAACTGGTGGTGTCAGGTTCGCCCCAGGTTCCATCGGCACCGACGGGAGCCCCCTGAACCCTTTCACCGGGCCACCAGGCGGAGGCGGATGGCGGTGCAGGCCCCCGGTAGGGTGCGGTCGTGTCCGACCGGCTCCACCTCGCGATCAGCACCCGGCTGCGTGAGGGTGGCCAGCGCTACACCGCCGGGCGCCGGCGCCTCGTCGAGGCCCTGCTCGCCGCCGGGCGCCCCCTCACCGCGGCCGAGGTGCTCGCCGACGGCGGCCTGGCCCAGAGCTCGGCGTACCGGAACCTGGCCGTGCTCGACGGCTGCGGGGTGGTGCACAAGGTGGCGGGCACCGACGACCTCGCCCGCTTCGAGGTGGCCGAGGACCTCACCGAGCACCACCACCACCACCTCATCTGCACTGCGTGCGGTCGCGTCACCGACTTCACGGTGTCCGACGATCTCGAGCGGGCGCTGGAGGCAGCCACCGAGACCGTCGGCCGTTCCAGCGGCTTCGTCCCAGAGCGCCACCGGCTCGACCTGCTCGGTCGCTGCGCCGCTTGCGCCTGACCGTCGCTAGCCTCTCGCTCCCCCGTCGCCGCCAGGATCCCCCATGACCACGCCCGCCGCCGAGGCCGCCCGTCGCCGCACCTTCGCCATCATCTCGCACCCCGACGCGGGCAAGACCACCCTCACCGAGAAGTTCCTGCTCTACGGCGGGGCGCTGTCGGGCGGCGCCGGCGCGGTGAAGGCACGAGGCGATCGGCGGTCGGCCACCTCCGACTGGATGGAGATGGAGCAGCAGCGCGGCATCTCGATCACCTCCACGGTGCTCCAGTTCCCCTACCGGGACTGCGTGGTCAACCTGCTCGACACCCCCGGCCACCGCGACTTCTCCGAGGACACCTACCGCGTGCTGGCCGCCGCCGACGCGGCGGTGATGGTGCTCGACGCGGCCAAGGGCATCGAGCCCCAGACCCTCAAGCTCTTCGAGGTGGTCAAAGCCCGCCAGATGCCGCTGATCACCTTCATCAACAAGTGGGATCGGCCGGGCCTCGAGGCGCTGTCCCTGCTCGACGAGATCGAGGAGAAGATCGGCGTGGTGGCGGCACCGGTCACCTGGCCGGTGGGCATCGCCGGGCAGTTCCGCGGCGTGATCGACCGCCGGTCGGGCCAGTTCATCCGCTTCACCCGCACCGCCCGAGGCGCCACCGAGGCGCCCGAGGAGGTCGTCGACCCCGACCGGGCCACCGTGGAGGAGGGCGATGCCTGGACCACGGCGCGAGACGAGGTCGAGCTGCTCGGCACCATGGGCCTCGACCACGACGAGGAGCTGTTCCTCGGCGGGGAGATGTCGCCCACGTTCTTCGGTTCCGCCCTCACCAACTTCGGCGTCCGCCTCCTGCTCGACGCGGTGATCGACCTGGCCCCGCCCGCCACCGCCCGCCCCGACGCCGAGGGGACCCCCCGCCCGCTCGACGCGCCCTTCAGCGGCTTCGCGTTCAAGGTGCAGGCCAACATGGACAAGTCGCACCGGGACCGCATCGCGTTCGTGCGGGTCTGCTCGGGCACGTTCGAGCGCGGCATGGTCGTCACCCACGCCACCACCGGCAAGCCCTTCGCCACCAAGTACGCCCACTCCGTGAGCGGGGCCGAGCGCGAGACGGTGGACCTCGCCTACCCGGGCGACGTGGTGGGTCTGGTCAACGCCACCGACGTGCGGGTCGGCGACACGCTGTGGTTCGGTGAGGCGGTGGTGTTCCCGCGCATCCCGAGCTTCGCTCCCGAGCACTTCTCGGTGGCCCGCGTGCGAGACACCGGCCGGTTCAAGCAGTTCCGCAAGGGCATCGCCCAGCTCGACGAGGAGGGCGTGGTGCAGGTGCTGCGCCACCCCGAGCGGGGCGACCAGGCGCCGGTGCTCGCCGCGGTCGGGCCCATGCAGTTCGACGTCGCCGTCCACCGCCTGGAGAACGAGTTCGGCGCGCCGGTGGAGCTGAGCCCCACCACCTACTCCGTGGCGCGCCGCACCGATGCCGCCACCGCCGCCGCCCTGCGGTCCATGCGCGGGGTGGAGGTGCTGGACCGGGCCGACGGCACGCTCATCGCCCTGTTCGAGAGCACCTACTGGCTCGACCGCCTCATGGCCGACCAGCCCGAGCTCGTCCTCGAGTCGCTGGTGGCCGGCGACCAGGTGGGCTGACGCGCTCGATCAGGGGCAGCGGATGCCCTCGGCGGGAACCGTGAGGTCCACCAGGTAGTCCACCACCGGCGTGTCGATGCAGCGCTTGCCCTGGGCGAAGATCGTGTGGCCGTCGCCCTCGTTGGTGACCAGCACCGCCCCGGGGACCGACTCGGCTACCCGGACGCCTGCTTCGTAGGGCGTGGCCGGGTCTCCCGTGGTGCTGATCACCACGATGGGCGCCAGGCCCTCGATGTCGGCGGGGATCGGCTCGAGGGGTTGGGGCGGGGTGGGCCAGAGCGCGCACCGCACGTAGTCGTTCACCAGGGCCTCGCCGACGCGCGGGTGGTCCTGACCCACGACCTCGGCCTCGGCGAAGATCGGCGGCGCCTCGGCCGGCCACGCCGCGTCGAGGCAACCGACCGCGAAGTAGACCTCGAAGCCGTTGGGGTAGGTGCCGTCGTCGAGGCGGCCGAGGTAGGCGTCGGCCAGCTTGACCAGACCGTCGCCGTTGCCGTCGAGCGCCTGGCCGAGCGCCCGGGCCAGCTGGCTCCACAGCAGCGGCGACCGGACCCCCTGGGCGATGGCCAGCGCGGCCACGCCGGGGCCCGCGGGCCGGTCCGCCCGTCGCCGGGGGATGGGCTCCTCCTCCACTCGGGCGAGGACCTCGTCGATCGCCCGGCCGGCGGGGCGGTCCAGGCCGCACCCCTCGGCGTCGCAGTCGGCGATGAACGCATCGAGGGCGCCGTCGAAGCCGCCGGCCTGGTCCCGGGCCGCCTCCAGGCCGGTCTGGGTGGTGTCGACCACGCCGTCGAGCACCATGGCCCGCACCCTGGTGGGGAACAGCCGGGCGTACTGCTGGCCGATGGAGGTGCCGTAGGAGTAGCCCACCCACGTGATCTGCTCGTCGCCCAGGGCCCGGCGCACCAGGTCCATGTCCTCGGCCACGTCGACCGTGCCGAGGTGGGGGAGCAGGTCGCCGTGCTCGGCCTCGCACTCGTCGACGAACTGCTGGGAGATGTCGAGGTAGGCGGCCCGGTCGGCGTCGTCCTCCATGGTGGGGTCGGCGTCGTACATGGCCTGGAGGTGCGTGCGGCAGTCGAGCGGCGTGCTCTGCCCCACGCCGCGCGGGTCGACGCCGATGATGTCGAACTGCTCGGTCACGCGTCGGGGGAGGGGGAGCACCTTCGCCATGGCGATCGCCGAGCCGCCGGGGCCGCCGGGGTTCACGAAGATGGCGCCGATGCGCTGGTCCGGGTTGGACGCCGGTCGGCGGACCATGGCCAGGGTGAGGGTGGCACCGTCGGGCTCGGTGTGGTCCACCGGGACCTCGAGCTCGGCGCACTGGAACCGCTCGCACGGGGTCCACGCCAGCGGTCCGGGCCCGTCGTCGCCGGGTCTCGCGGTGGTGGACGACCCGTGGTCGCCTCGGGTGGTGCCGGTGGTGGCGGGATCGTCAGCGGCACCACCGCGCGCCGAGCAGGCGGCGAGCACGAGCACCACGGCGGCGACCGGCGCCGCCCAGCGAGCCGATCGGGCGGCCCTGCTCACGCCGGGTGGGCCAGGTCCGGTGCCGGTGGCCCGTCGTCGACCGGGGCGGAGGGCGCGGGCGCGATGCGATCGAGCCGCTCCGCCAGCGCATCCAGGGCGTCGGCCATCCGGTCGACCGCGTCGCGCAGATCCTCGGCGGTCACCACGTCGGCCAGGGTGAGGCGCACCGAGGAGAGCTCGCGGGCGAGGTACTCGGTGTCGGCCTGGGTGCGGGCGTTCACGGCTCGGTCCACCTCGGCCTGGGCGCGGTCGCGGTCGTCCTGGCGGTTCTGGGCCAGCAGGATCAGCGGCGCGGCGTAGGCGGCCTGGGTGGAGAAGGCCAGGTTCAGCAGGATGAACGGGTACTTGTCCCAGCGGTACTGCACGGCGAACACGTTGAGGGTGATCCACGTGACCACCACGACGGTCTGGATGACCAGGAACCGCCCGGTGCCGAGGGTGCGGGCGATGGCTTCGGAGAACCGGCCGAACGCCTCCGGGTCGTAGAACTCGCCCACCCGGCTCCGGCGCGGCTGGGAGAGGTCTTCGCGGCGGCTCATCGCCGGCCTGCCCGTCTGCGCCAGCCCTCGGGCAGCACGTGGTCGAGCACGTCGTCGACCGTGACCGCGCCCACGAGGCGACCGGCGTGGTCGCACACCGGGACGGCGAGCAGGTCGTAGGAGGCGAGGCGCTCGGCCACGTCTCGCAGGGGGAGGTCGGGCGACACCGGTTCGTGGGTGTCGTTGACGCAGTCCTCGAGGGTGGTGGACGGGGCCTCGCGCAGCAGCCGCTGGAACCCCACCACCCCGAGGTAGCGCCCGGTGGGGGTGTTGGTGGGTGGCTGGGTGACGAACACCTGGGCCGCGAGCTCGGACGGCAGCTCCCGCCGGCGGATCTGGGCCAGGGCCTCGGCCACGGTGGTGGTGTGGGCCAGCACCACGGGCTCAGGGGTCATGAGGCCGCCGGCGGTGTT
>CAZIVZ010000253.1:0-5349 GCA_964542495.1 uncultured Aquihabitans sp. | reverse complement strand
GGTCCTGCGACGGTCGCCGAACCTGCTGCAACCAATTCCGCTACGGGCAGTGCCACCAGGAGATCGCCTGCTACGGCCCGGTGGTCTGCCGGGTGGCCACCTGCACCCCTCCCTGGGAGTACGACCCGAGCTGCACCACCGCCAGCGCCACCGACAACCGCACGGTCAACCACGGAGCTCCGTGCCTGGGCACCGACTGCGGCAGCGCCATCGCCAAGAAGTACCAGGCGCTGGGCGGCGCCTCGGGATTCCTCGGCGCGACGGTCACCCCCGAGGGCCCCACCGGCGACGGTCGAGGCCGCCGCGCCCGCTACCGCGGCGGCAACATCTACTGGACCGCCAAGACCGGCGCCTTCGAGGTGCACGGCAAGATCCTCGACGAGTACGGCCGCCAGGGGGCCACCGGCGGCAAGCTCGGCTACCCCACCTCCGACACCCGCACGGCATCGGACAAGAAGAGCCGCTTCTCCAACTTCGAGAAGGGGCGCATCTACGAGATCATCGCCACCGGCGCGGTGATCGCGGTGCCCAACCCGTTCTTCGCCAAGCACGAGTCGGTCGGCGGCGTGCACGGCGCGCTGCGGTACCCCACCGCCGGGGTGCGGGCATCGGCCGACAAGCGCTCCACCTACCAGAGCTTCGCCAAGGGTCGGATCTACTCGGTCGACGAGCGGGTGGTGGAGATCCACGAGCCCCTCTTCTCCGCCCACGAGGCGCTCCGGGGCGTCCACGGCACCTACGGCTACCCCACCACCGACCTGCTGGAGCTGGGCGACGGGCGCGGGTTCAGCCAGTGGTTCGAGGGCGGCACCGCGTGGTACTCCTCCACCACCGGCCCGCAGTTCCTCTCGGGCGCCATCTCGGACCGCTACCTCGCCGGCGGCCACGCCGAGGGACCCCTGCGCTACCCCACCTCCTCCATCGCCCCGGTGGGCGACGGGCGCGGCACCGTCGCCACCTTCGAGGGCGGCAACATCTACGCCACCGCCACCACCGGCGCCCACGAGGTGCGCGGCACCGTCCTCGCCTACTACCTCGCCAACGGCGGGCCCATCGGCTCGCTCGGCTACCCGACCGGCGAGCTCGATCCGCCGGGCACCGGCGGAGGGCGGTACCAGTCGTTCGAGAAGGGCCGCCTGCGCTACGGCGCCGGTGGCACGGTCACGCCCAACTGAGCGATACGGTTGCGGGCCTCCCGCGGGTGTAGCTCAATGGCTAGAGCTTCAGGCTTCCATCCTGATGATGAGGGTTCGATTCCCTTCACCCGCTCCACACCGCTTCCCAACCGGACGGGTCGGCGCGACGATGGAACGACCAGCCGCGGACCCGGAGGTGACGCCGTGAGGATCGTCCATCGAGTCCTCTTGGCCCTTGCGGTGCTCCTGGTCCTTGCGGGCTGCGAGCGGGTGGTGCGCATCAGCGGCGACGCCAACGGCGACGATGCCAACGGCCACAGCGGGGCGGTGGACTCCAACCGGATCCGACCCGGGATCGCGCTCGACGGCACCGGCCGCTTGGTGGCGTTCGAGTCCGAAGCCACCGACCTGCTTCCGGGTGGGAACCTTCCCGGGTTGTTCGTCCGGGACGTCTCGACGGGCTCGATCGAACGGATCGGCGGCGGCGCTGCTCCCGACCTCACCGCCGACGGGCGCTACCTCGCCTACAGCGATCAGGCCTACGGGCACGGTGAGGTTCGCGTCCTCGACCGGCTGACCCGCACCACGACCGTCGTCTCGGCCCTGCCCGACGGGCAGCCGTCGAACGAGAACAACCGCCACCCCGCCGTCAGCGACGACGGCCGCTACGTGGCCTGGGAGGCCTGCTCGGCCGACTTCATGCCGGGATATCGCGGCTGCAACATCTACCTCCGTGACCTCGTCGACGAAGCCACCGAGGTCGTCAGCCAGGCGGTGGGTGGCGGACAAGCGAACGACGAGAGCACGTGGCCGGCGATCAGCGGCGACGGCCGATTCGTCGCCTTCTCGTCCCGGGCCTCGGACCTGACGGTGGGCGACACCCCGACCGGCTGGTCCGAGGTCTACCTGCGCGACCTCACCACCGGGCAAACGAGCAAGGTGAGCCTGGACGACACGGGACAGCCGATCGACCTCGCCGGCGCGCCGTCGCTGAGCGACGATGGCCGCTTCGTGGCGTTCGCGGGCGGCAACACCGTGTGGGTCCGAGACGTGGTGGCCGGCCAGAGCGAGGTGGCGTCGGTCGCCGACGACGGAACGCGCGGCTCCGGCGCCCTCCCGGCGATCAGCGGCGACGGCCGCATGGTCATCTTCGCCGCCTCAGCTCTCAGCCCGTGGGACACCAACGCGCACGAGGACGTCTACGTGCGGGACCGGACGCGGCGAACGACCACCCAGCTGTCGGTGCCGTCCAACTGGCAGCAGACCCCCGGCGACCCGCCCGAGCCGGTGCGGCAGTCGCCTGCCATCAGCGACGACGGCCACCAGGCCGCCTTCGCCACCGAGAACGCGCTCGTGGCCGACGACGGCAACGGCCTGCGCGACGTCTACATCCGTCCCGCGCTGCGGCCCAAGGTCTCCGGCGTCTCCCCCCAAACGCTGTCGCGAGGCACCTCCCAGACGCTCGTGGTGAGCGGCGACGCCTTCCTCGACGGCTCCACCGCCGGGGTCGACCTGTCCGGAACCCCGGGCGTGCACGTCACCGACGTGCAGGTCCTCTCGGCCACCCAGATGCGAGTCGAGGTGACGATCGACGCCGATGCGGGCATCGGCAAACGCACCCTGATGGTCACCAACCCGACCCCCGAGGTGGGCAACCCCGCCGGCTCGTGGGGGTTTTGCATCGACTGCCTCCACGTGGAGTGAGCTCGGCCGAGCCGCGGCGATCGCCGCTCATCCCCGGGCCGCAGCGATGGCGGCGCGCTGCTCGTCGGACAACGGCTTCACCAGCTCCCGGAGCGTGACGCCCGACATCCGCTGCGCCCGAGGTAGGGCCCACTCGAAGACGAGGTCGGGCCGCTTGCGGGCGGTGTCGCGCAGGACCCACCCGATCGCCTTGCGGATGAAGAACTCCGTCTCCTCGAGCATCGGGTCGGCGTAGCGGGTGAACCGGTCGAAGTCGCCGGCCCCGCGGCGCAGCGGCAGCAGCAGGGCCAGCAGCGCGGAACGGCGGATCCAGAAGTCGTCGTCGACCGCCCACCGGTCCAGCACCGGGCCGAGCTGGTCAGGGAAGCGGTCGACCACCTCGCCCACCACCGACGCGCCGAGCCCGTCGGACAGGGCCCAGGTGCGCGACTCGCGCAGCAACCGCTCCAGCAGGTCGATGTCGCCGGGGCCAAGGAGGCCGGTGTGGTGCTCGAGCACCTCCACCGCCGCCGTTCGCCGCTCGTGTACCGGGACCGCCCACAGCCCGGTGGCCACCGCCGCCACCTCGTCGTGGCCCAGATCGGGATGACGAGCCAGGACACCGAGCGTCTCGCGCCGGATGGCAGGGACGGTCACCCCGTAGTGCTGGATCGAGCTCTTGAGGTAGGCCCGCTCCTTCTCGGCCCGCTCCGGGGTGCCGGCGGCGCGCAGCCGATCATCGATCTCCCCGACGATCTTCCGGACGAGAGAACCGGTGGCCACCCTGGCGACCGTAGCGATGGGATCGCCACGTCGCCACGGTCCGGTCAGAGGCGGGCCCGCAGCGTGGCGACCCCGTCACCGGTGAGCCCGTCGAGGCCGGCGCGCCGGCCCGACAGGGCCAGGAGCAGGTCCTCGACCGAGCCGGTGACGGTGGGCCCGGTGCCCCAGGACCAGTCCATGTCGGTGGCCTCGAACCGCAGACCCTTGGCCCGCCCCTTGGCCCGCACGAACCCGCCGAGCGTCACGATCTCGTCGAGCGCGGCCCGGCGGGCCGCCGGCGAGGAGGTGGCCTGCTTCCCGAGGGGCCGGGTGACGTCGATGTGGTGGATGACGTGGTCCACCACCCCTTCGGGCGCCGGGATGACCCGAGCGATGCCCTTGCGCACGTCGTCGCGCTGCACCCGCCGCAGCTCCGCCAGCAGCTCCTGCGGCGTGTGCGAGCTCCCGTAGGCCTCCGACTCCTCCGCGGACGCCTTCTCCACGTTGAAGCCCCTGGCCGCGACCTTGGCGATCATCTTGGGCATGGGGGTGGTGTAGCCCACGAGCAGGTGGCCGACCACGTCTCGTACCCGCCAACCGGTGCAGTAGGTGTCGTGGTCCCACTCGGCGTCGGTGTAGCTCGAGAGCGTGTCGCACAGGGCACCGAGCTCCTGGAGGCGCAGCCCGTGGGCGCCGCCCGGCGGCGATGCGGCAGTGGCATCGGTGGAGTCCTCGGTGGGTTCCGGGTCGGTCATGGCAGCGCTCCCTCGTGGGTCGATGGGGTTCGCAACGCGACCAGTCTCCGATCCCACCTCGATCCCGCTGCATCGCGTGCTCACCGCGGCTGCGCCCCAGTCCACCACGTCCGCCGATGCCGTGCTCGTGGCGCGGCTCGCGGCGGCGAGGGCGGGTCAGATGGTGAAGGCGAGGTTCGTCACCAGCTGGGCGCCGAGGGCGTGGTCGCCGGCGAGGTGGACGGCCGACCCGATCAGCCCCTCGCCCGCCAGGCGACCACCGGTGAGCCGCAGGAACAGCAGGGCGTCGAGCGTGACCTCGACGGTGGCGTCACCCGCCAGTGCATCCACCACCGCGGCCCGCTCGGCCACGTCGACGCAGTAGGTGGCGGGCACCGGGCCGGTGAGGTGGATGCGCACGGTGGTGCCGGCGGGCAGTGCGGCACGGCGCCCCACGATGTAGCCGAGGGCCGTCTCGGTCTCGTCGAGCGCCGAGGAGATGGCGGCGTGGTCGGGCCGGGTGGGCTGGCCCAGGGCCAAGCGGATGTCGTGCTCGTGCTGGAAGGAGTCGTAGGCGCGGATGCGCATGAACCGGCCGTAGGTCTCGTCGGGGCCGGCAGGCGTCCACGACGGCGCGTCGAGGTCGGCCTGGGTCATGGCATCGAGGGCGGCGAGTCGAGCTGCGGTGACCGTGCGGAACTGCTCCAGCACCTCGAGGCCGCTCAGCCGGCGCTTGTCCTGCACCCACACCTCGTTGGCCCGGGCGATGTCGTTGCGCAGGTGGGTGAGGTGCGACACGTCGACGTCGGGGGACGGTTCGCCGAGCAGCATCTGCTCGGTGCCGGTGAGGTGGCTGAGCTGGTCCTGGACCGTCCATCCGGGCAGGCAGGTGGGTGTGGCGAAGTCGACCGAGTCGAGGCCGGTGCAGAGCTCGTCGATCGCGGTCCAGGTGGCCCGCAGCAGAGCCACGATGTCGTCTCGGTTCACGATGGTGGGCATCAGGGCGTCTCGTTCTGGATGGTGACCCAGTCTCG
>CAZIVZ010000252.1:0-5367 GCA_964542495.1 uncultured Aquihabitans sp. | reverse complement strand
CGCTTCCGCGTGAACCTGTTCGTGCAGCGCAACGCCGTGGGTGCCGCCTTCCGCGTGATCCCCTACGACGTGGTGCCCTTCGAGCAGCTCGGCGTGCCCGAGATCATCCGCACCTGGGCCGACCTGCCCCGCGGCCTGGTGCTGGTCACCGGGCCCACCGGCTCGGGCAAGAGCACCACGCTGGCCTCGCTCATCGACATCGTGAACCGCACCCGCCAGTGCCACATCATCACCATCGAGGACCCCGTGGAGTTCGTCCACCGCCCCAAGGTGGCCCTGGTGAACCAGCGTGAGGTGGGCGAGGACACGTCGGGCTTCGGTCGCGCCCTCACCCAGGCCATGCGCCAGGACCCCGACGTGATCCTGGTGGGCGAGATGCGAGACCTCGACACCATCTCCACCGCCATCACCGCGGCCGAGACCGGCCACCTCGTGTTCGGCACCCTCCACACCCAGGACGCCGCCCAGACCGTCGACCGCATCATCGACGTCTTCCCCGGCGAGCAGCAGGGCCAGGTGCGCATCCAGCTCGCCAACTCCCTGGTGGGTGTGTCCACCCAGCAGCTCGTCCCCACCGCCGATGGCCGCAGCCGCGCCGTGGCCTGCGAGATCATGATGGCCAACACCGCCATCCGGGCCCTGATCCGCGACGGCAAGGTCCACCAGATCCACAACGCCATGGCCTCGGGCAAGCGCGCCGGCATGCAGAGCATGGACGACTCGCTGGCCGACCTGGTGCGCCGAGGCGTGGTCACCCAGGAGCAGGCGCTGCGCCGCGCCCAGAACGCCGACGACCTCGCCCGCATGGTCGGCCTCCAGCCCAAGGGCTGACGTGGCCGCCACGGCCGTCACCGACACCGAACCTCCCGAGCGCGCCGAGCCGGCGCCCACCCGAACGGCGCTCCCCCCGGTGGACCTGGCGATCCTCGCCTACGCCGGCGCGCTGCTGGTGCTGTGGTCGCCGATCTTCTACATCGGCCTGGCGTCGCCGCGCATGGCCGTGGTGCTGGTCGGGCTCGGGCCGGGGCTGGTGGTGGCGGTTGGACTGGCCCGCCGCGGCGACGCCGGTGCCCGCTGGCTGCTGGCCTTCCTGGCGTGGGCGCTGCTGTCGGCGGTGGCGAGCAGCCACCCCCAGCTGGCCTTCGTGGGCTCCTACGGCGCCGACATCGGGTGGCTCTACCTCGCCGGGTACGTGGGCGCGTGGGGCCTCGGGCGGCGCCTCTCACCGCGGGGGCGCAGCCTGCTCCCACGGGTCCTGGTGGCGGGCGTGGCGGTCAACGCCGCGGTGACGGTGTTCGAGGCGCTCTTCGAGCCCTCGGGCGACCTGGCCCTCCGAGATGGGCGCGCCATCGGGCTCATGTCCAACGGCATCTTCCTCGGCGCCGTGTTGATGGGCGGCCTCGGGCTCCTCGGCTACGCGGCGGGCACGTCGGACCGGCGCGCCCGCATCGGCGCCCCACTGGTCCTGCTCGTGTCGGTCGCCGTCAACCTCACCGGCACCCGCGCCGCGCTGGTCGGTGGCTCGGTGGCCGCGGTGGCCGCGGCCTACGTGGCCCAGCGGTCGCGCGCCGAGCGCCGCGGCGCGGGGCTGGCGCGCGTGGGCCTGGTGGCGGCGGCCGTGGTGCTCGGCCTGGTGGTGTCGATGCCGCTCCAGACCGCCGACTCGGGCTCGAGCCGCCTGGCCGACACCTCGGCGCAGGGCGGCTACCAGAGCCGGGCGATCATGTGGTCGCTCGGCCTCGAGTCGGTGGTCGACCGACCCGTGCTCGGCTGGGGACCGGGTCGCTTCGGTGAAGCCACCGGCCCGCGCACCACGGCGGCCTTCATCCGGTCCGAAGGGGTGGACCGAGGCTTCTACGACGCCCACAACCTGCCGATCGAGCTCCTGGTCACCACGGGCGTGGTGGGCCTGGTGCTGGCCGGCGGCTTCGCCTTCAGCGCGCTGCGGCGCGCCCGCGGTCCTCTGGCGTGGTTCGCGGGGGCCGTGGCGCTGAGCTGGGTGACCAACCCGGTCTCGGTGTGCACCGGTCCGGTGGCCCTCCTGGCGTTGGGTGCGGCCTGGCACGTGCGGTCCACCGCGATCGCGTCCGAACCGGCGTCGTGGGCACCAGGCCGGTGGACGGCGCCGGCACGGGCGGCCGGGGCCGTCCTCGCCCTGCTGGGGCTGGCGGCGGGAGCCACGCTGCTCTACGTCGACGCCCTCATGGACCGGGCGGTCGTCACCGGCGACGTGGCCACCCTCCAGCGCGCCGAGGACATCTACCTGCCCGACGCCACCATCACCGGGTTCCTGGCCGAGGCCCTGGGCGCAGAGGCGACCGAGAGCCCCAGCCCGGCCCGTCACCGGCGCGCCCTCGAGGCCCAGCGCCGCTCGACCCGCCTGGACCCCAGCCGGGACTACTGGTGGACGCGCCTGGGCTTCGCCGAGATGGCCCACGGCGCCGGCACCCAGGCGGAGCGCGTGGCTCGGGCCACCGCCGCCTTCGACCGGGCGCTCGAGCGCAACCCGTGGTCGGTGCCCGCCATGGCCGGCCTGCGCGCCATGGCAAACGAGCGCGACGACCGGGCCGAGGCCGAGGCGTGGGCGAAGCGGATGTGCGAGGTGAACGTCTGCATCGACCTCGAACCGGCCTAGAGCCGGCCGGGAGTGCTCGCCCGCGGGAGGTGGGCGGAGGTGCGGTACCGTCTGAACCCGTGGCGACGACAGGTGCGCGTGGCCGGAGGGCCCTTCCCACGGGCCGGGACCAGTCCGGCCGACAGGGGCCGCAGGCGGGCTTCACCCTGTCCGAGCTCCTGCTCGTGGTCGTGTTCGTGGTCGGTCTGCTGCTGGTGGCCTACAGCGCCGCGCGCGGCATCCGCAGCGAGACGGCCACCAGCGACTGCCAGACCCAGCTGCGCACGCTGAAGATGGCGGCGGCGCAGTACCAGGCCCGTCGCGAGGTGTTCCCGTCCGACAAGGCCACGCTGGTCGCAGAGGAGCTGGTGGAGCCCTCAGACGTGGACCTCTGGGACCTGAGCTGGTCCGAGGGCGAAGCCGCCCCCACCTATCGACCGGTGGGCAGCGCCTGCCGGTGAACCGCCGGGTGTGGCCGACGGGTGGTCAGTTGACCGGGTGATCAGTTGACCGGCAGCAGGGGATCGAGCTCGGCGGCGGCCCGGCGCCCGGCGCTCGTGCGGCGCCCCAACATGGTGACCACGGTGGCCACCACCGCCGCCACCACGTTGCCCACCAGCCAGGCCCGCGAGGCGCCGTCGAGGCCGTGGTCGGGCACCAGCACCAGGGCGGGGACGATGATGGCCGCGGTGAGGGTGGCGGTGATGATCACCGTCGACGCGTGCCGGTGCATCACCCGGGCCTCGGTGAGGTAGAGCGAGCTCATGGCCCACGGGATGCCGGCGAGCATCATGGCCGGAAGGATGTGGGCGGCGTCGCGGTAGTCGTCGCCATAGGCCGCCACCACCACCCCCCTGCCCAGGAACGTGACCAGGGTGCCCAGCGCCATGAGCCCCACGGCGAGCCCCATGGCCAGGCGCATCTGGCTGCGCACGTGGGCGCCGTCCTTGCCGCCCTCGGCCAGCAGGGCCTGGCCGATGGCCGACGGCACGTAGAACGCGATCGCCACGATGCCCCACGCCACGTAGAAGCTGGAGTTGGTGGCGTTGTCGACGTGCAGGAGCACGATCACCGGGAGCGCGAAGTAGGGCGCCTGGTACGCGAGCGTGGACAGGTAGTTGATCAGGGCGTAGCGGGTGGCGGCCCGGGCCGTGGGCGGCGCCGGCGAGAGCTGGTGGCGGCCTCCGGTGATGCGGTTGACCAGGAACAGCCCGGCGAAGCCGGACACGGCCACCGGCCCGCCGAGGAAGACGAACAGCAGCAGAGGGCGGTGCACCGAGCTCTGCCCGATGGGCAACAGCGCCACCTTGGCCACCGCCACCACCACGATGCGGGCCAGCACCAGGTTCCAGCGACGCATGGTCATGCAGCGCACGTCGACGATGAGCGAGAACGCCGAGCCCATGACGATGAGGGCGAACACCACGAACCCACCAACGGCGTGCCAGTCCCAGAGCACCTGGGCCGCCTTGGGGTGGACCACGCCGAGGTAGGCGGCCGCGGCGGCCACCGAGGCCGCCGCGGTGGCCAGCGCCCCCCAGGCGAACACCACATGGCTCGACACCGAGCGGTCCGGGGCGTAGCGGGCCAGCGCCACAGGGAGGCCGAGCCCGGCGAGGTAGGTGACGAACAGCACCGAGGTGAACAGCGCCGAGGCGTCGCCGAAGTGGGCCTTGGTGTCCCCCTGGGCCACGATCAGCGAGAACACCATGCCGCCGAGGCCCTGCACGGCGGCGCCGATCACCAGCACGCTCGAACCGGTCAGCAGGTGGCGGTGGCGGTGGCCGGTGACGCCCGTGGGGCCTGCCGTGCGGAACCGCTCCCGCAAGGCGGCGCGCCGGCGCGCCGGGGTCTCTTCCCCGTCGGCGGGCCGCTCGAGGCTCGGTTCGACGGATGGGTGCAGGTCGGTCACGGCCCCTCCACTGTAGGACCCGACCCGGGCCGGTCCGGTGGTCGTGGGCGCCTCATCCGACTCGTCCGAATCGCTTGACCGGCCGGTCAAGTGGACCGGGTAGCGTGACCGGCGTGCCCGCCACCGACACCCGATCCGCCCGGCCGGCGCCCGTCCGGGCCGACGCCGGCGCGCTCTCGTACCCCGGCGCGCGCCGTCCCGACCGACTCCGCACGGTCGACGCGTCGGGCTTGGCGCTGGCCGTGTGGGAGTGGGGCGACGAGGCCGCGCCACCGGTCCTGTTCGCCCACGGCGGGTTCGACTTCGCCGGCACGTTCGACACGCTGGCACCGCTCGTGGCCGACGCTGGGTACCGGGTGGTGTCCTGGGACCAGCGTGGCCACGGCGACTCGGCGTCGGCTCGCCTCTACTCGTGGGAGGCCGACGTGCGCGACGCGCTGGCCGTGGTCGACTCCACCGGCGCCCGGTCGCTCCCCGTGGTGGGCCACTCGAAGGGGGGCTCGCTCATGTTGCACCTGGCCGAGGCCATGCCCCACCGGGTCAGCCACCTCGTGAACCTCGACGGCCTGCCGTCGGCGCGCTCGTGGCCCGACGTGCCCGAGCACAACCGCACCCGCATGGTCAACAGCGAGCTCGCCACCTGGCTCGAGCACCGCCGCGCCGCCGCCACCAAGGTCCGCCGGCCCGGCACCATCGAGGAGCTGGCCCGCCGTCGGGGGCTCATGAACCCTCGCCTGCAACCGGCCTGGCTCGAGTACCTGGTGCAGATCGGCGGGTTCGAGTCGGCCGACGGCTGGCGCTGGAAGATCGACCCCTCCATGCGCATGGGCGGGTTCGGGCC
>CAZIVZ010000251.1:0-5368 GCA_964542495.1 uncultured Aquihabitans sp. | reverse complement strand
CAGGACCACATCTCGGCGCTGCTGATCTACCGGTCCCTGGTGCCCGACCACACCGTGGGCATCTCCCCCACCGGCATCGCCCGGCTGCTCCAGGCCATGTGGCGGTGGCGCCGGCACCGCACCGGGCTGATCACGAGCTGCGCGGCGGAGTCCGGCGTCTACTACCGGACCGGTCCCGATGTGGAGGTGTCCGACATGGAGATGGAGCTCATCGTCGGCATCGGCGACGATCACGGCCGCAAGCTCCACCTCGGCCACGGCTACTCGGCCCACCTGCTCCTGGCCAGGCCGAAGAGCGTGGGCGAGGTCCGCCTGGCCAGCCCCGACACGCGGGTGGCGCCGCTGATCGACCCCAGGTACTTCAGCGACCCCTACGACATGGAGACGCTGGTCAAGGGCACCCAGATCGCCCTCGACATCATGGGGAGCCCGGCGTTCGACCGCTACCGCGGCGAGATGCTCATCCGCTACGACCGCAACGACCCCCGCCAGATCGAGGAGACGCTGCGCAACCACGCCGACACCGAGTACCACGTCTGCGGCACCGCCAAGATGGGCCCGGACCACGACCCGATGGCGGTGGTGGACCCGCACCTGCGGGTGCGGGGCGTGGCCGGCCTGCGGATCGCCGACGCCTCGGTGATGCCCTGCGTCACGAGCAACAACATCAACGCGGCCGTGATCATGATCGGCGAGCGCTGCGCCGACCTGATCCGCCAGACCGCCTGACCGAGCGCCACCGCCGGCGGGCGTCCGGGCCGACAACGACGAACGAGGACCCCGTGAGGCCCTCGCTCGTCGTCGTGGTGGGCCGACCGCAGGGGCCGGCCCCCATCACACCTTGGCCAGCTTGGGAGCCGGCGTCTCCTTGTTGACGACCTTCTTGAAGCTGGCGCCGAGGGTGGCCTTGGGGGCCTTCTTGGCCTTGACCTTGACGGTCTCACCGGTGCGCGGGTTGCGGGCGGTGGTGGCGGCCTTGGCGACCTGCTGGAACGTGATGAAGCCCGTGAGCGACACCTTGTCGCCCTTGGCGACGAGGGCGTACACGGTCTCCTCGAACGCGCTCAGCACGGCCGCAGCCGTGGTCTTGTCGGTGCCAGCCTGTGCGGCGACCTGGGCGACCAGCTCGGCCTTGGTGATGTTGGCCACAGCCAACCTCCTGGGTTCGTAGGGGTAGGGCGACCGCGGCTCTGCGGGCGCTGATCCCAAGTATTTCCCCGTTCCGCGCGCGATTGGGGGATACCCCGCTCTGTGCCTCCCCCGTCGTACGGTGACCGGGTGCTCGAGGACGGGACCTACGACGCCATCGTGGTCGACGCCGACGAGGGGCCCGAGCCCGGTTCGATCACCGTCGAGCTCGCCATCGCGGCGGGGCCGCACAAGGGCGAGGTGGTGCCGCTCGCCGTTCCCGCCACCGGTCGAGACCCGCTCGACCTGCTGGCGGTGCCGGCCACGATCGTGGTGGCCGACGGGCGCCCGAGCCTCACCCTGGAGGGTTGAGCCGCTCCGCCACCGCGGCCCGCACGCGCTGGGCCACGTCGGCGGCGTGGGCGTCGTCGCGGTAGCGGGTGCGGGGCCAGAAGAAGCCGCGCAGGCCGTCGCCCTTGGTGCGCGGCACCACGTGCACGTGCAGGTGCGGGACGCTCTGGCTCACCTGGTTGTTGGCGGCCACGAAGGTGCCCTGGGCACCCAGGGCGTCTCGCACCGCGGCCGACAGCAGCTGCACCCGCTCGAAGTACGGCCCCACCTCGCCCACGGGCAGGTCCGGCAGCGTGGCCACGTGGTCGACGGGGACCACCAGCACGTGGCCTACGAACACCGGCCGGATGTCGAGGAACGCCACCACGTGCTCGTCGCGGTGCACCTCGAACGCCGGCTCGCCCGCCACGATCCGGCAGAAGGCACAGGTGGGCTCCACCACGTCGACCGTACCCGCCGGTGGCTCCGGACCTCGGCGGCAGGGCCTCGATCGCGCTGCGTCACGGCTTCGCCGGGCCGCGTCCCGCGGGGTACGCTCCGGCCCGAAGGGGAGTAGCCCCCAATCGCTCCATCGACATGCTGGGACCCCGGTCCCCGGTGGGCGGGCCTGGCCTGGCCAGGCGGGCAAGACCTTCGACCACGGCACCCGTCTGCCTGGTCGGAGGCAGCCAGCCGGGCGTCCTTCGGCCGGCAGGCCGAAAGGACCCGATGACGATCACCCAGGCCGACCACGACCGCATGCAGCGACGGGGCATCCGCCTCGAGTGGGCCACGACCGGATGGAACCTGATGGAGGTGTTCGTCACCATCGGGCTCGGCATCGCCGCCGGATCGCTCGCCCTGGTGGCCTTCGGGCTCAGCTCGATGATCGAGGTCTTCGCCTCCAGCGTGGTCATCTGGCACCTCCGCGAAGGTCGCGACCCGGAGCCGCACCGGACCCGGCTCGCCTTCAAGCTGATCGCGATCGCCTTCTTCGCCCTCACCACCTTCCTGCTCGTCACGTCCGTGCGGAGCCTCGTGCTCGGCCTGCACCCCGGCGAGTCCCCGCTCGGCATCGCCTACCTCGCGATCACCGCCGCCGTGATGTTCACGCTGGCGGCGATCAAGCGGCGCACGGCGCGGGCGATGGACAGCGGGCCGCTCGAGGCGGAGGCGTCGATGACCTTCCTCGACGGGTGCCTGTGCGTCGGCATCCTCACGGCCCTCGGCGCCAACATCGTGTTCGGGTGGTGGTGGGCCGACGCCGTCGCCGCGCTCGGGATCGGCGGGTTCGCCGCCCGGGAGGGCCTCGAATCGCTCCACCGGTCGGGCGAGACCGACCCGCCGGCCTGAGCCAGCGGCGGCGTCGCCCGGCGCCGGCACCGCCGTCGGGGGCCCGAACGTGTCGGGACGATGAACTCTGGTGGAGGGTCCACCGCTCGCGCGGTTCGCAGCGGAAGGATGGATCCCGGTGACCCACCGCCCAGCAGCCAGCGACCCGGTCCGTTGCGAGACCTCGCTCCCGGCTGCTGCCGACCGTCCACTTGGGGGCTCTGTGACCGAACCGCTCGTTTCCGCCGACCCGACGCGCCCGCACACCTACGTGCTCGACACGTCGGTGCTGCTCGCCGACCCGGGGGCGCTCGTCCGCTTCGACGAGCACGCCGTGGTGCTGCCCATCGTGGTGCTGATGGAGCTGGAGGCGAAGCGGGACCATCCGGAGCTGGGCTGGTCGGCCCGCCACGCCCTGCGCCACCTGGAGCGGCTGCGGCTCGAGCACGGCTCGCTCACCGAGCCGATCCCGGTCAACGACCAGGGCGGCACGCTGCGGGTGGAGCTCAACCACCAGTCCACCGACGGGCTGCCCGCGGCGATGGCCGCCGACAACAACGACCACCGGATCTTGGCGGTGGCCTACAACCTGCGCGACGAGGGCCTCTCGGTCACCGTGGTCACCAAGGACCTGCCCCTGCGGCTCAAGGCCAGCATCGTGGGGCTCGACGCCGACGAGTACCGCAACGAGCTCGCCTCCGACGCGTCCTGGACCGGCTTCGTGGACCTCGTGGTGGAGCCCGACGACATCGACGAGCTCTTCGCCGAGCGGGTGCTCGACCTGCCCGAGGCCCGCGACCTCCCCTGCAACGCCGGCGTGGCCCTGCGCTCGGGCAGCCAGTCCGCCCTCGGCCGGGTCCACGACGACAAGTCGATCCACCTGGTGCGGGGAGACCTGTCCCTGTTCGACGTGGCCGGCCGCAGCGCCGAGCAGCGCATCGCGCTCGACGTGCTCGCCGATCCCTCGGTGGGCATCGTGAGCCTGGGCGGCAACGCCGGCACCGGCAAGAGCGTGCTGGCCCTGGCCGCCGGCCTCGAGGCGGTGCTCGAGAAGCGCACCCACAAGCGGATCCTGGTCTTCCGCCCGCTGTTCGCGGTGGGCGGCCAGGAGCTGGGCTTCCTGCCCGGCGACCGCGACGAGAAGATGGGGCCCTGGGCCGCGGCGGTGCACGACGCGCTGGAGTCGATCGCCGGGCCGGAGGTGATCGCCGAGGTGTTCGCCCGCGAGCTGCTCGAGGTCTTGCCCCTCACCCCCATCCGAGGCCGCAGCCTCACCGACACGTTCGTGATCATCGACGAGGCCCAGAACCTCGAGAAGGCGGTGCTGCTCACCGCGCTCAGCCGCCTGGGCGAGGGCAGCCGGGTGGTGCTCACCCACGACGTGGCCCAGCGCGACAACCTCCGGGTGGGCCGACACGACGGCATCGCCTCCGTGATCGACGCCATGAAGGGCCACCCGCTGTTCGCCCACGTCACCTTCACCCGCTCGGAGCGCTCGCCGGTCGCCGCCTTGGTCACCAGCCTCCTCGACGACCCGCTGGCCTGACCGCCGGCGGGCACGCTCGCCACTTGGGGGTTTCGGGTGGAGAAGTGGCTCATGGCGAGCCGCTTCTCCACCCAGAAGCCGATGACCGGGCGGCGGCATCGGCCCGGCCCGCTCAGCGAACCCGGAAGCTCACCGTGGCCCGCTGCTCGGTGAAGCGGTCGGGCTTCACGATGAGGGTGAGGGTCCAGTTCCCGGCGAGCTCGAGGTCGGTGCCCACCAGCACGAAGTGGCCGGGGCCGGCGCGCACCGGTTCGCGCACCAGCGGGCCCACGTCCTCGGAGGGCACGGCGAGCTCGATGGACGCCGAGTCGAACCGATCGTCGGGCCGGCCCCGGGCATCGAGCAGGTACGCGTGGATGTCGTTGCGCCCGGGGCGGGCCGGGTCGACGACCACCTCCAGGGTGCCGGAACCGAGCGGTGCGCTGACCGACTGCACCTCCGGCGCCACGGCCGTGCGGGCCGGGGTGGTGTTGGCGATCTGTCCGGTGAGGACCAGCACCACCACCAGGCCCACGACCTCGAGCCGGACCACCCGTTGGAGGGCCCGCCACGCAGCCTCTGCGGCTGAGCCGGGATCGGTGTCGCCGGCCACCTCGGGGGCGACCGATGGGGCCACGACCGCGGGCACGAGGCGAAACCGGTTCCAGGCCGCCCCGGCGATGACCAGGAGGGCCACCGCCACCTTGGCCATGAGGTAGCGGCCGTAGGTGGTCGACGTGAGCGCCGACACGCTCCCCACCTCGATCCAGGTGAGCACCAGCCCGGCGGCCACCACCACGGCCACCACCGCGCCGGCCCAGGCCGAGAAGCGGGCCACGGCATCGGCGGCGCCGGCCACGTCGCCCTCGGCCCGGCGCCGTCGCAGCGCCGCGAGGAGCGCGCCGAGCCCGCCCAGCCAGACGGCCCCGGCGACCACGTGGGCAGCGTCGGCCAGGTAGCCCGCCACCGCAGGAGACATGGTGCGGGTGTGACCGGTCAGCCCCAGCCCGAGCGGGGCCCGGGTGGCACCGGCCCGGCCCAGGCGGCGGGGGT
>CAZIVZ010000250.1:0-5372 GCA_964542495.1 uncultured Aquihabitans sp. | reverse complement strand
GGGTCATGAAGAGCACCAGTGCGGCCGAGACCAGCACCCATGCGGCGTCGCCGGTATCCATGTGCGTCCTTTCGTTCGTGTCAGGTCGACGCAACCTTGCGGGGAGGACGTTTCGTCGACGTTTCGTGCGCCGCGACGTCCGCCGAACAGCGGCTGAGGTCGCAGGACCCGCCATCTGGTCCCTGGGGACCGGAAGCTGACCGGTCTCATCCCGTTGCCTGACCACTTCCTGAACGCCCGCCTCGTGCTGGCGGGCGGAGAGCGGTGGCGCAACGTCGACGACACACTGCGGAAACCGAACCGTGGGCATGATGAACCGCAACCGACGGTCGAGACATGCGGAGGAGGGGTGCGGACGGTGCGAGCCACGTCATCGGCAGGTGCGATCGCCCTCCGCCCCATCCTGGTTCGCTGGCCGTCCGAAGCCGACCACCGGGTCCGGGCGGCGGCGGAGGGCCGGCCGTGCCTGCTCGTCGTCGATGCCGGCGCCGAGCTCCCGGTGCCCGGCGAGCTCGAGGACTGGGTGGCCCACGGCACCAGCGAGATCGACGTCGCGGCACGCCTCGACGGCCTCGAGGCCTTCGCGCGCAGCCGTCCGACGGGCCCCCGCGTCGTCTTGGCGGTCCCCGCCGACCTGAGCCCTGGCGACCGACGGATGGCCCAGCTGCTCCTGCGGGCGGTGGGCTTCGTGGTGACGCGGGCGCAGCTGGCCGACGAGGCCGGCTGGGATGCCGATCTCGACGAGGCCGTCGCCCGCGTGCGTTCCTCGCTCGAGGGCGCCAACTGGCGCATCGAGCGCGTCGCCGAGCAGGGTTTCGTCGCCGTGATCGAGGACGAGCCGTGACGACCGGGTTCCCCACCTGGCTCCGCCGTCTCCTGCCCGCGGCGTTCCTGGTCGCCGTCGCCCTCCTGGTCGCCTGGCCGGGCGCCGCGTCGTCGGCCGCGCTCACCACGCCTGGCCGAGCGGACGTCGCCGGACGGGGGCGGACCGTCGCCGACGATCCACCCCTGCGCGTCAGCGGCTCCAGCTCCTCGCTGGCGGTCGGCGACACCCGGTGGGGCGCGCCGCGACCCGAGGGCGTCGCGGCCGTCTCGCCCGCCAAGCAGGTCCGCCCGAGCCCGGTCGGCCGGTGGGTGCTCCTCCTCGTCCCGTCCGGGTGGCTGACGCTGCGAGCGCTCTTCGGCCGCCGCGCCCCGTGCCTGCTCCGCCCTGTCCGTTCGCCCCGCTCCCGCCGGGCCGTCCCCACCCCGTCTCGCGCTCCTCCGACCTCTCCGAGCACCACTGCGCCCCGCCGTCCCGGCGGGGCGCGTCACGACAGCCCGAATGGGCACTTGCTCGGAGGTCCTCCATGTATCCCACCTCGCAGTACGCGACGGGCACCGTCGACCGTGCCCTCACCCGCGCCGCCGCCCAGGGCGTGGCGGTCCGGCCCTGGGCCGATCCGCTTCACCGGGTGCCAGACCCCTACGTCCACCAGCCCGTCCTCTACACCCTCGACGGCGACGCCCCACCGCCGCGCGGCCTCGGTCCGCTCGAGGACTGGATCCGGGAGCCGCTCGATCCCGACGAGCTGGCGGCCCGGGCCGACCGCCTCATCGCTCGCGCCCGGACGTTCGGCCCGGTGTTCGTCAGCTTCGACCCCGACGGCCTCCTGCGGGTCGACGACCAGATCCTGATCCTGAGCCCCACCGAGGCCGAGCTGGTTGCCCTGCTGGTCCCGCGGCTCGGGGAGGTGGTGCCCCGGAAGGAGCTGGTGGCCGCCGTGTGGTCTGACCAGGAGGGCAACCTCCGCCTGCTCAACCGGCACCTCGTCAACCTGCGCAAGCGGCTCGACGGCCTGCCGCTCACCCTCCACTCCGTGCGGTCCCACGGCATCATCCTCGACAAGGTGGCGCCCTGAACCGAGCCCGGGCTCGGTCGGCGGCCCGGCGCGGTACGGTCGGGCCTCGAGTGGCAACCAAGCGGCCCGAGGCCGACCCCGGTGGTGGTGGGCGCACGCTGGTGGCGCCGCTGACGGCGTTCCTGCGCGCGGAGGCGGCCGGCGGCGTGGTGCTGGCCCTGGCCACGGGCACGGCGCTCCTGTGGGCCAACTCCCGCTGGTCGGCGAGCTACCACGACCTGTGGCACACCGAGATCTCGGTCGGTGTCGGCCGCCACGTCCTGGAGGAATCGCTCGGCCACTGGGTCAACGACCTGGCCATGGCCCTGTTCTTCTTCGTGGTGGGCCTCGAGATCAAGCGCGAGATCGTGTACGGCGAGCTTCGGGATCCGCGCACCGCGGTGCTGCCCATCGCCTGCGCGCTCGGCGGGATGGTCGTGCCGGCGCTCATCTTCCTGTTGCTCAACGCCGGGCACCCCGCCACGGCGGGAGGATGGGGCATCCCGATGGCCACCGACATCGCCTTCTCCATCGGGTTGCTCACGTTGCTCGGCCGGCGCGTCCCCGCCTCGATGAAGGTCTTCCTGCTGACCCTCGCCATCGTCGACGACATCGGCGCGATCGTGGTCATCGCCGTCTTCTACAGCGACACCTTCGAAGCGAGGTGGCTGGTCGGCGCGGTGGCGGGCGTCGTGGCCGTCGTGGTGCTGCAGCGCCTGGGGGTCCGCACGCTCGCGCCGTACGTGGTGCTCGCCGGGGCGACGTGGCTGGCCACGTACCGGTCCGGGGTGCACGCCACCATCGCCGGTGTGGCGCTGGGGCTGGTCACGCCGTCTCGCCCCCTGCGTGGCCCCGCCGAGCTCCAGACGGTGCTGCGGGAGCGGCTCGACGACGAGGCCCTGGTCGATGACTCGCTCGACGAGGCCGACGAGACCAGCTACCTCGAGATCGTCAGCGTGGCCACCGACGGGGTGTCGCCGTTGGGTCGCCTCGAACGGGCGCTGCACCCCTGGACCGCGTTCGTGGTGCTTCCGCTGTTCGCCCTGGCCAACGCCGGGGTGTCGCTGAGCGGTGGCCTCGACCTCTCCAGCCCGCTCACGCAGGGGATCGTCGCCGGCCTGGTGGTCGGCAAGCCGCTCGGCATCGTGCTCGCCGCGATGTTCGCCGTCCGCTTCGGTCGCGCCGTGCTGCCGGCCCACGCCGGGTGGCTCGAGTTGGTGGGGGCCGGGTGCCTCGCCGGCATCGGGTTCACCGTCTCGCTGTTCGTGTCGGGCCTGGCCTTCGAGGCCGACCTCTCCGACCAGGCCAAGGTCGCCGTGCTCGCCGCGTCGGTCGGGGCGGCCCTGCTCGGTGCGGCGGCCATGTTGTCTCGCGGCACCTCGCACCCGTTGACGCAACGCCGGGTCAGCGCTTCGGGGTCTGCCCGGGTCGAAAGGTGAGGGGCAGGGCGAACCACGTCAGTCCCGCCACCACCACCATCGCCGGCCCGAGCCACCGCGCTGACGTCTCGTCGTAGAGGGTGTCGCCCACCACGTACAGGGCGCAGCCGATGGCGAGGGCCAGGCACCCGGCGCCCACCAGCACCAGCCCGTTGGCGGTGCGGATCATCTGCTCCTTGGTTCCCTCACGGAATCGCAACCGATGGTGGAACGTGGGTGCGATCAACACGATGGTGGCCAGCGCGGCCAGGCCCACCGAGATGAGGTAGATGATGCGCCCGTCCGCGTCGAGCTGGCCGGCTCGTTCGGAGAACGCCACCGCCAGCAGGAAGGCCAGCAGCACCTGCACGCCGGGGAGAGCCACCCGCAGCCCGCCCATCAGCTGGTCGAACTCCCGGTTCAGGCGTTCACGCTCGTCCTCCACGGACGGTCCAGTGCCCGGCGGGCCGGCCCGCCATCCCTGACCGATGCGACCGCGCGGCACGCGATGTCTCGCTCGCCGCAGGACCGGGTAGCGGCTTCCCAGTCCCCCACACGAAGGAGCCACGATGGCTGACGAGACCACCGGACCCGAAGCAGGTGCAAAGGGCGTCATCGAAGGCGTCAAGGGCAAGGTGAAGGAGGCCGCCGGCGCCCTCACCGGCAACCGCGACCTCGAGCGCGAGGGCGAGGCCCAGCAGGACAAGGCCGAGGCCCAGCGCGACGTCGCCGCCAAGGAGGCCGAGGCCGACAAGGCCCGCGCCGAGGCGCAGGCCCACGAGGCCGAGCAACGCGCCCACCAGAACTGACCTTCCCCCCACCACCGCAACGGCCCGCCCTCGTGGCGGGCCGTTGCCGCGCTCAGTCCGCTCCACCGAGGAGCCGGATCAAGGTGCGGTCCGGGCGGGAGAGCCGAGCGCCCGATCGTGAGCGAGCCCAGGCGTAGCGCAGGCCGGCCTCCGCAGCCACCGCCGCGCCGTCTGGCGGTGGAGGGGCGAGGTCATCGGCCATCGGGACCATGGCGGTGGTCCACCAGGTCGTCGACCAGCTCTGCGTCGAGGTCCTGCTCGAGCAGCCGCACCAGGTCGGCCTTCTTGATGGAGGACGGATGGGCCACGCCGCGCTCGCGGGCGAGCTCGCGCAGCTGGGCTGCGGACCGGGTGTGGAGCGCGTCCTCGGCGGCCTGCACCCGACGGAGTGCGCCCCTGTCGGTCCGGACGATGCCGAGCTCGACGGCGGTGGCCACGAGGATCTCCGGATCGGCGACGGTGACGGTCAGGCCCCGATGGCGGATCCGCCCGGTGGGCTCGATGCCCCGGACGGGGTGGTCGAAGGTGAAGCACACGCCGAGCTCGCCGTTGGTGGCGAACGTGAGACCCCGATCGGCGAGGGAGAGGTGGGCCGGCCCCACCGTCTTCAGGAAGGAGTAGGGCCCGCTCACGCCGGCACCGATCACGTTCTCCAGAGGCGTGCTCACCCGCCACCGCCCGAACCTGACCTCGAGCCCGAGCTCGTCGAGCTGCACCCAGGCCCGGTCGTCGCGCACGCCCACCAGGAGCGCCGGGATCCGGTAGCGGGGATCGATGCGGAACGGGTGGCGGTCTGGGTGCGTCGAGCTCATGGCCTCCGCTACCCGGCCTGTCGCCGCCGCAGTCCCGCGCTGCGACGGCTCGGCGAGGTGATCAGATGGCGCGCCCGCCGCTGCGGATCAGGTTGAGCACGATCATGGCGAGCACGATGGCGGCGATGATGACGAGCAGGGTGTAGAGCACGGGGTTACCGTCCTTTGCCGTGAGCCGATCCGGATGGAGGCTCGGTGAAGGTCGGTACCCGCAGGCGCAAGGGCTCATCCCCGGCGGCTCACGCCGACCGGAGCACGGAGCGGCGGTCTGGAACCTGCGACCTGCGGGGAGTGGTCGGTGGGCCGCCCGATCGGGAGCACTGCGCCCGCACCCAGGACTCCGGAGCCTCGTGACCACCGCCCCCGACCCCATCTCCTGCCCGCCCTTCGGGGCGACCCCGTTCCCGGGCGGGTTCAACGCGCGGGTGTGGGCCCCGCTCGCTGCGTCCGTGG
>CAZIVZ010000249.1:0-5382 GCA_964542495.1 uncultured Aquihabitans sp. | reverse complement strand
AACCGACGACATCCGCCTTGCAAAGGCGGCGCTCTGCCAACTGAGCTACGTCCCCCGGCTCGCCGAGGCTAGCGAGTGAGGGCACACGACCGTGCGCGGTTGCCGACGGTTACGCACACGACGGAGCCCGGCCGCGCCAACCTGGGGCTGTCGTTCTCCCCGGACAGCCACGTTCCTTCGGCCCGTGATCGCCAAGGCGTTGGATCCCACCCACGGAGCACGAAGCTGTCACTCCCGTTGCGGGCGGTGTGCGGAGGAACTTGGGCGATGTGGCGGGGTCCCCCGCGGGCAGCGGTGCCACGGGCTGGTGCCCGCTGACGTTCGGGGGGGCCACCCCCGTGCGACGGGCCCAACCGGCACCGATGACCATGGCGATCGAACCCAGAGCACCAGCCCGCCAACGACGAGTGCGAACAACAGCGTGACTATTCCGTCTCCCTCGGTCCCCACCTTCGTGATGGTCACGAAACCGGCGTTGACCTTCGCCCAGGGCAGCAACGACCCAACGGCAACCGCTGCTGTGCCGCCAACCAGCAACCATCTCGACCCCATGCGCCTCACCCGCCGGGCGAGGGGCGTGCGAGGCACGGCGAGCAGCTGACGGCCGGGGGGATCCGATGACCGGTGCGTCCTACAGAAGGCTGATCACGAAGCCTTGCGATGCCGCTGCCGCCGCGGCGAAGCGATCTCGGATCTGCCGATAGGCGGCCACGACGAACTCGACGAGATCCTCGGCGGCGGGGTCCCGGTCCCAGATCTGCGGGTAGATCCCCTGGTGGGCCATGGAGCCGAAGTCCAGCCGGGAGGTGAAGTCGTCGGTCGACAGCGCCGCGAGCTCTCGGGCGGCGGCGGCGACCGCCTCCGGGGACAGCCACCGGGCGGGGCCATAGCCGAGGTCCTCACCGAACGGCTCGCCGCCCAGCACCACGCCTCCGATCGGCCCCACCGCGTTCCATGCGTCGCTGGATCGGCTGAGTCCCACTGCATGACCATCGACACGCAGTGGACACTGCCAGATCCGTGCCCCCGGCACACCGGGTCGACGGTGGGCGCATCCACTGCCAGGCTGGACCCCACCCGTGGCGGGCCGGCGATCGCACGAGGGGGACACGACGTGGGCAGATTCTCCGATCGATGGGCGGAGGCCAACCGGATGCTGCAGGTCGCGGTGCAGCCGCAACTGCGTCCCGGCGAGCCGCTGATCGGGGTGGTGCACGCCAACGAGCAGAAGACGTTCTCGGCCAAGCTCTACGCCGTGGGCGTCACGCCCGACCGCATCATCCTCCAGCCGGTGGACCGCAAGTGGGCGCCGGCGGGCGACCCTCGCTCGGTCACCCGCGGCGACGTGGTGGGGTGCTCGGTGTGGGGCTGGGGCGGGAGCGTGGCCTCCTGGCTGTCGACGAACGCCGACCAGCAGATCCGCATCGAGACCGCCGACTTCAAGGTGAAGCTCATGGTCCTCGGCGGCAACGTGCTGGAGAACGCCCTCGCCGGCGAAGGCCAGCTCCGCGGCCTCGACGCCCTCGTGGAGTTCCTGCTCTCGACCCGGCGCTGATCTCGCCGCCGACCGCTACCAGGGCCTGATGCACCGAGCCCGCTGGGTGAGCACGCCTCGCTGGGCGGGCGGGCACCGCCGCCCTCATCATCGCCGTGCCCTGACGACCTGAGCGCCCGGGGCCGGTCACCCGAGCCCACTGCTACCTTCGCCGCCGTGGGGGAGGGCGCGGGCACCGGCATCGACCAGGACGACCGCTTCGAGATCGACGGCCTCGAGCTCGTGCCCAGCTGGTACCGGCCGTCGCAACCCGGGTCGCTCACCCTCCTCAAGGGCATCCACATGGTGGAGCGCTACGAGCGGCTGCTGGCGCGGTACCCGAACCCGACGATGGTGGAGCTCGGGATCTCCCAGGGCGGCAGCGTGGCGCTGCTCGCCCTGCTGGCCCGACCCGAGCGGTTCGTGGCCATCGAGCTCTCGCCCGATCCGGTGGTTCCGCTGCTCGACGCCCTGCGCGACCGCGGCCTGGCCGACACGGTCAAGCCCTACTTCGGCGTGGACCAGGCCGACACGGCGCGCCTCGCGGAGATCCTGGACCACGAGTTCGGCGATGCACCGCTCGACCTGGTGATCGACGATGCGTCGCACCGCTACGACGAGACCGTGGCCAGCTTCGAGCTCCTGTTCCCGCGACTGCGACCCGGTGGCGCGTACGTGATCGAGGACTGGACCGGCCAGGACCAGGTGGCCCACCACACCGCGACCAATCTGACCGACGTCGACGCGCCCCGCCACGCTGCGGCCAGCGAGGGCCTCCGTCAGTTGCTCGCAGCCGCCCTCGACGACCCGGCGTCACCGCTGCACGCCCGGGCCCGTGCCGCGGTGGCTGGCGCGCTGGGCGAGGCGACGCCTCCGTCGGAGGCGCCGCCGTCGGCCGCTGAGCGACCACCGGTGTCACGCATCGCGCTCGAGCTCGCACTGGCTCGCGCCGTGCCCGGCGACGCCATCACCGAGGTGCGCCTCGACGAGAACTGGGTGGAAGTGCAGCGGGGGCCGGCACCGCTCGACCCGGCAACCTTCCGCCTCCGCCAGCTCTGCCCCGACCACTTCGGTCTGCTCACCCCGCTCCCGCCCGCTCCCTGACCCCCCGCTGACCTGCCTGCCGCGTGGTCGACCGCCTTGGGTACGGTCGTCTCCATGTCCACCGGGCGACCGCTCGTCGAAACGCGCGCTCGCCGCGCCTGGTTCGTGCCGGTCGCCGTCCTGCTGGCGCTCGTCCCCGTCGCCTGCAGCTCCGACACCGCGCTCTCCGACGAGGTGCAGGCCGCATACGACCAGCTCGAGACCAACCCCCTGTGGCTGGCCACCCCGCCCGGCTACGTGGAGCTCGAGGCGCAGACGGCGGGGTGCCCGGCCCGCGACGACGGCGACGGCCGGGAGACCCGCTTCCCCTCCCGCCGGCTCGAGACGCCCACCCCGCGGCGTTGGCGCCACCCCATCTCGTACTACCGCGACCGGGCCGAGGCTCAGGGATGGAGCGTGGGACCGCTCGAGCGCGGCGGCATCGAGGGCGATCAGCCCGAGCGGCTCGACCTCGAGCTCACCAAGGAGGTCGACGGGCACGTGCACCACGTCCGGGTGGGCGTGCGCCGCAGCGAGGACCGGGGGCTGCTGTTCCTCGACGGCGCCATCGACGACGTGGAGCTCTGCCCGCCGGACTGAACGCGGTGCCGGTCGGCCCCCGTCGGCACCACCTCTTGACGTTGGCGACCGTTTGCCGGGGTCCGCTCGCCGTGGTCAGCACGTCACCATCCGCGGTGACAGAATGGACGAATCGTACGCTTCGTAGCGGACGATCAGAGGTCCCAACGCCCCGCCCGCACCCCCCGAACGGTTGTACCCGCATTCGCGGCTCCCTGCCCTCGTCGCTCGCCAGAGACCGACGACGAGGGAACACCCCACCTCCCGACGGAGAGCGCCCATGAGCCAGGACCCCCCGACCCCGAGCCACCCGCCGGCGGGCAGCGCCGACGGGAGCCTCGCGGTAGCGCGCGCGGCCACGCACGACCAGCGCGCGGCCACGGCCGGGTCACTCGACCACACCCGACCGCCGAGCGGCCGGCCCAAGGACCTCCTGCCCGGCCACCGCCTCGTGCGCGTCACCGGCGGGGACGACTGGCTCAAGGCCGAGGCGTTCGTCTACGAGATGTACGTCAAGATCGGCTACACCGACCCCTCGCCCCGGCACCGGGTGGAGGAGCTGGCCCAGTTCGCCGAGCGCTCCATCTTCAACGTGGTGATGGACGAGGACGGCAACGTCGTCGGCACCATCCGCAACATCTACGGCCGCTACGACGACCTCCCGGTCAACCAGTTCGATCGCACCGACCACGCCGATCCCGACCCGGTCTGCGAGCTCTCGTCGCTGGTGGTCGACCCCACCCAGCGCAGCACCGGCGTGATCGAGCACCTCTACCGGGCCGGCTGGCGCGACGCCTGGCGGTCGGGGAGCTCCGCGCTCGTCGCCCTCATCGACGACTGGCTGTTCGACGTGTTCAAGGACACCTACCGGCTGCCCTTCCGGCGCATCGGCGTAGGCCAGCACTACATGGGCACCGAACCCGTGCCGGTGGCCCTCCCGCTGGTGGCGCCGGCGTACCTGGACCACGTGCGGGAGAACCCCCACTTCTGGGCCTGGATCCTCGAGGGCATCCTGCCGTCGGAGGTCAACGACTGGAGCCTGCCGATCGTGCTGGTCGACCCGGACACGCGCACCGCCGGCCCCACCGGGACCGACCACGGGATCGAGCCCCCGCAGCGGTTCCCGATCGGGCCCGACCTCAGCCGCTGACGCGACCGGGCTCCACCGCGGCTTCCCGCTCCACGCGCACCCGACGACGGATGCCGTAGATGGCGTTCACGCCGAGCGAGCCCGCGAGCAGCGCCACCACCACGTAGACGACCGTCGGGAACTCGCCCTCGCGGCCGGCCCAGGCGATCCACACGTAGGGCGCGAGGAAGCACGCCGAGGCGAGCGTGCCCCAACGGGCCGCGCCCTGGAGGTCTCGGTCCACGAGGCTGGTGACCAGGCGCGCCGTCCCGACGGCGTACGGCACGGCCGTGCCCAGATCCAAGATGCCGAACACCCAGACGGTGAGCGCGTCGTACTTGGCCAGCGCCGAGTAGGCCAGGACGAAGCGGACGAGGACGAACGCCACCACGCCGACCACCCACGACGTCTCCAGCACGCGCCGACGGTGCAGCCGGTGGTGGTCGTGCTGCGGAGCCTTCTGTTCGTGTGAGCTGGGAGCTGCCATGGGGTGCGGTGGCCGCTCTGCCGAGGACGAGGCGCCGCCGGCGGCGAGCACCCGAACCGTACCGCATGGCGCCCCTACGCCTACGGAGCGTGGTGCCGTGCGCACCAAACGAGGGAACGGACACCAAGGCTCCACATCGCGCCTCTCGGGCCGATGAGAAGGTCGTGAAGGAGCGCGCCTGGCTGATCTACCTCGTGGGAGGCCTGACGCTCTCGGTCGTCGCGGGCGCCACCGGCTCCGACCTGGTGATCGGGATCTGCTCGCAGGTCCTGGGGTGGATCGCCGTCGGCTTCGGGCTGCGCAGCGGGTACGGCAAGAGCAAGCAGATCGGGCGCCCGTGGCGGCTCTTCGCCTACGCCGGGGCCTGCTTCCTCATCGCCGGCGTGGTGCGCCTGGTCCACTCGATGATGACCGGCATCGACCGCCCGTTCCCGTCGCCTGCCGACGCCATCGCGCTCAGCGGCCACGTGCTGCTCATCGTGGGCGGCAACCTGCTCGGCCACCTGCGGGCCCCGGACCGCAACCGGGCGGCGATCATCGACGGCGCCATCATCGCCGCCGGCCTCCAGA
>CAZIVZ010000248.1:0-5418 GCA_964542495.1 uncultured Aquihabitans sp. | reverse complement strand
AGAGGCAGAAGCCGCCGTTCGTGTCGGCCTCGAGCCCGTAGATCAGCTTGCCGCCACGCTTGGGCTTGCCGGCGTCGTCGAGGCCTGATTCGCCGGCGTCGGCCGTGAGGCCGGTGTCGTCGAGCTTGCCTCCGCTGCCGCCGCTCGATCCCTCAGAGCCCTTCTTGGCCCCGCCGCAGCTCGTGGCCAGGAGGCTGAGGGCCAGCAGGCCGGCCACCGCGACGCGGGCGTGACGGCGGGTTGAACGGGCTCGGAGTCGCATGCGGTCCCCTTGTTCATGCTTCGGGCGGATCTCGCGTGGGTCCCGTCCTGTGACGGCGGGCATGCGAGGTGACGGAGACCATAGCGGCCGCCACGGCGTGCGTGCGCCGCGCGTCGGCCGTCGTTCGCCGTCGGTTGACGCGGCGGCGACGGGCCCGATCAATCCGTCCGGGCGTCGCTGTCGATCCAGATCCCGTGAAGGGGGTGGCCGGTCACGAGCCGGGTGGAGGGTTCGCCGTCGGGCTGGTCGGGCAGCGGCGGCCCGAGGATGCCGTGCACGTCTCGGCTCTCCGCCACGGCCCAGGGCGCGTACCAGAGGTAGACGTTGTAGGCCTGCTTGGCGAACTGCCGGTTGACGCTCTCGTAGGCCGCCTTGCGGGTCTCGGGGTCCGACGACGTGCGGCCCTTGTCGAGGGCGGCGTTGATCACGGGATCGTCGAAGCGGCCGAAGTTCACCGGGTTGCCCTTGCCGTACCACCAGTTGTAGTTGGCGTCGGGGTCCTCACCGGGCTGGTTGCGGAACGCGGCCAGCTCGTAGGTGCCGGCGATCACCCGCTCGATGAGCCCGGCCTCGGACTCCACCTCGAGGTCGATGGTGAAGCCCGCCTTCTCGAGCATGTCCTTCTGGATCCCCGCGGTACGGATCGCTGCGGGTCCCGATGACGTGAGGAGGGAGAACCGGGTGCTGAGGCCGGCGGCCTCCATGGCCTTGACACCCTTCTTGGCCGCGGCCAGGTCGAACTCGGGGGTGCCCGGATCCTGGAGGTAGCCGAGGACCTCGGGGGCGAAGGGCCCCTTGGCGAGCGTGGCGAAGCCCTTGTTCGCGAGCTCGTTCACGGTCTCCGGGTCGATCGAGCGGGCGATGGCGAGACGCACGTCGCGGGTGGCCAGGCGGTCGTCGGCGGTGTTCAGCATCAGGTACGACGTCTCGGTCCGATCCTCCGAGACGAGGAGGTTGATGGCCCCGTCGTCACGCAGGGTCGCCAGGTTCTGGGCCATGTCCGCCGCCGTCGAGGTGTGGAGCATGTTGAGCTCGCCCTGTTCGAGCAGCGCGATCCGCTCGTCGCTGTTGGGCATCGGTCGGAAGTCGATCGCGTCGAGGTAGGGGTAGGGCTTCCCGTCGGGGGCCTGCTGCCAGTAGTCGGGGTTGCGCTTCACCCGCAGGCTCACCTCCCGCTGCCACGACACGAAGCTGAACGGCCCGGTGCCGATCGGTCGCGTCGCGCACTCGGCCTTGGGGGCGTCGAGCTGGGCCTGGGCCACGATGCCGATGCGGCCCGAGTTGTAGAGGGCGGCCGGGAAGGCCACCCACGGCACCTTGGTCCTGACGGTGAGCGAGAGCTCGTTCACCACCTCGACGGACTCGATGTTCTTGAACACGAACACGAACAGCAGCGGCGACCGCTTGGCGTACGCGCCCCGGTACGCGTCGAGGTTGTTCTTCACGACCTCGGCGTCGAGCTTGGTTCCGTCGTGGAAGGTCACGCCGCCGCGCAGGGTGATGGTCCACGACCGGTAGCTGTCGTCGTGGGTCACCGTCTTGGCGAGGTAGGGCACGTACGCGCCCGAGGCATCCGGCACCGTCAGGGTGTCGTAGAGCGCCTTGGCCACCTGCATGCCGGAGATGGCGAGCTGGGCCTCGGGCAGGCACCATCCCCCGGAGCTCTCCGCCTCGAGCCCGTAGACCAGCTGGCCACCCCGCGTCGGTGCGGCGTCAGCCGGCAGGCCGCTCTCCACCGGCGTCGGGCCCAGGGCCGCGCTCTGCACCGTCTGGACGGGATCGTCGTCCCCCTGGAACATGCACGAGCTGGTGACCAGCACCACCACGAGGGCGAGCGCGCCGACTCGGCGCACGGCGGTCCGGGGGGAAGCGGTCATGCATCGACTCCTCGAGCGTCGGGCCGGGCAGCCCATCGCGGCCTCCTGTCGGCCTGGTGCGCTCGATGTTGAGGCGCTCGCAGTGCTGCCGAGCCGGCGCCGATCCCGCTGGGGTCGCAAAACGGTGGTGGCCCCGAGTAACCGACGAGCCGAAGCTCGCCAGCTCCTCGGGGCCGACCGGGGCTCCTCGCTCGGATCCGCGGCCCGGAGGCAGCGGCCCGATCGGCGGAGCCGGTGGCCCGGCTCCGTGGCGCTCGCCCCGAGAGGCGCTCACCCGGTCTTCCGGACCGGTGCCCGGTGCTCCGAGGGCTCGGCCACCGGACCACCCGCCTCGGCGTCCTCCCGGGGTGGACCGGTCGGTTGCGTCGGCGGGCTTCGTGCCCGGTGCCGGTCCGCTCGGTGCGGCCTGGCGAGGCCACCTTGCGCCCTCCGGGCGAGGGTGGTCAAGAGATTTCTCACCGTCCCCAGGGTTGTCCCCCGACCTTCTCGGTTGTCCCCAGAACCGGCGTCGGTGTGCACAGCCGATGCACAGCGGGTGCACAGGTCCGGGACCGCCTGGTGCGCCCTCGGGGATCGGCGCCGTCCCGCTGGGCCACACTGGGAGGACCCCACCTGAAGGAGCAGCCATGAGCGATCGGGTCACCATCGACGTGAACGACGGCATCGCGGATGTCCGCCTCAACCGGCCCGACAAGATGAACGCGCTCGACGGTGCCATGTTCGCCGCCCTCGTCGAAGCGGGCGATGTCCTCGCCGTCGACTCGTCCGTGCGGGTCGTGGTCCTCTCCGGCGAGGGACGAGGGTTCTGTGCCGGCCTCGACGTGGGCGCGTTCCTGGGCGGGGGCGAGGGCGACGCCAGCTCGTTCTCGGTCCTCGGTGGGCGCGCCGAGGGGCGCATCGCCAACGTCGCCCAACAGGTGGCCTACACCTGGACCGAGCTGCCCGTGCCGGTGATCGCCGCCGTGCACGGCGTGGCCCTCGGCGGCGGGATCCAGATCGCCCTCGGCGCAGACATCCGGATCGTGGCGCCCGACGCCAAGCTGTCGGTGCTGGAGGTCCGCTGGGGTCTCTTCGCGGACATGACCGGGCTCCAGAGTCTGCCCCGGCTCGTCGGGCTCGATGTGGCCAAGGAGCTGGCCTTCACCGGTCGGATGGTCTCGGGCACCGAGGCGGTCGCGCTCGGGCTCGCCACGCGCGTGGCCGACGACCCGCGCTCCGCCGCGTTCGAGCTGGCCGCGGAGATCGCCGGCAAGAACCCGGCGGCCATCCGCCACACGAAGGCGCTCCTGAACGCCGCCGGCACCCGCCCGCTCGCCGAGGCGTTCCTCGACGAGACGGCGCGGATGGTGCAGGTGATCGGCTCCCCGAACCAGATCGAGGCGGTCACGGCGTACTTCGAGAAGCGGCCGCCGGTCTTCATCGATCCGGCCTGACGTGGGCGGCGCAGCCGGCCCGCCCGCTCCGTTCCTGGCGGAGCTGGGGGCGGTGCTGGGGGCCCGGGGCGTGGTCACCGATCCGGCCCGCACCGCGAGCCACGGCATCGACTGGACGGGCCGGTTCCGTGCCGCTCCGCCCGTGGTGCTGCGGCCCCGGACCCGCGACGAGGTGGTCGCGGTGGTCCGCGCCGCCGGGGTGCACGGCGTGGCGCTGGTGCCCCAGGGCGGCAACACCGGCCTCGTCGGCGGGGCCACGCCCCTCGATGGCGAGGTCGTGGTCGACCTGCGCCACCTTGCCGCCGTCGACGATGTCGACCCGCTGGGCGGTCAGCTCACCGCCGGGGCCGGATGCACGATCGCCACGGTGCAGGGCGCGGCTCGGGGAGCCGGGTGGGCCTACGCGGTCGACTGGGCCGCCCGCGACAGCGCCACGGTGGGTGGGTCGGTGGCCACCGACGCCGGCGGGCTGCGGTTCGTGCGACACGGCGGCACCCGGCGTCAGCTCCTCGGCATCGAGGCGGTGCTGGGCAGCGGCGAGGTGATCAGCCACCTGGCACGGGTGGAGAAGGACAACACCGGCTACGACCTGGCCGGGCTGCTGTGCGGCAGCGAGGGCACGCTCGGCATCGTTACCGCGGCGCGCCTGCGGTTGGTGCCCCCACCGCTCGGTGTGGCCACCGCCCTGGTGGGGTTCGACTCGATCTCGCATGCGGTTGAGGCGGCATGGGCCGTGCGGCGCGGGGTGCCCGGCGTGAACGCCGTGGAGCTCATGGCCGAGGCCGGGATCGATCTGGTGCGGTCGGTCCGGTCCTGGCCGGCCCCGCTCACCGAGGCGGCGGTGGCCGTGCTGCTGGTCGAGGTGGAGGACCAGCACGATCCCGCCGGCGTCCTGGTGGGCGCGGTGCAGGACCTCGCGGGCGTGGTCGACGCCGCCGTGGCCACCGACGGGCCGAGGCGGGCCCACCTGTGGCGGTACCGGGAGGCTCACACCGAGGCCATCGCCACGCTGGGGGCGCCGCACAAGTTCGACGTCACCCTGCCCGCCGCCGAGCTCGCCGGGTTCGTCGCCGATGCGCCGCGGTTGGTCTCGGGCGTGGCCCCTGACGCCCGCACGTGGTGCTTCGGCCACGCCGCCGACGGAAACGTGCACGTCAACGTCACCGGGCTGCCCGCCGACGACGAGGCGGTGGCCGAGGTGGTGTTCGGCGAGGTGGCGGGCCGGGGCGGCTCGATCTCCGCCGAGCACGGGATCGGTCGCGCCAAGCGCCGGTGGGTGCACCTGGCGCGCAGCGCCGAGGAGCTGCGCGCCATGCGGGCGGTCAAGGCCGCCCTCGACCCCCACGGCATCTGCAACCCCGCCGTGCTGCTCCCCTGAGACGCTCAGCGGACAGGTCGACCAGGATCGATCAGAACCAGGCGCCCCGGCTCGTGAGCACGTCCTTCAGCACGGCGGGACGGTCGGTCATGATGCCGTCGACGCCGAGGTCCAGCAGGTGGTGCATCTCGTCGGGGTCGTCGATCGTCCACACGTGGACCTGCAGCCCGACCGAGTGGGCCTTGGCCACGAAGCGCTGATCGACGATCGTCACGCCCTTCACCCGGTGCGGCACCTGGGCGCACCCGCCCTGGATCCGGCCCGATCCCGGCAGCCCGAACGATCCACCCCGCAGCACCGCGGTGCCCTTGGGTCCGAGCGACGTGCACAGCGAGGGGCCGAGGCGCGCCCGGATCGCGGTGAGGCGCGCCTCGGAGAACGAGCCCACGCACACCCGGTCCACGGCGCCGGTGCGCTCGATGACGCGTGCTACCGCCTCCACCGACGCGTCGGCCTTGGTGTCGATGT
>CAZIVZ010000247.1:0-5423 GCA_964542495.1 uncultured Aquihabitans sp. | reverse complement strand
GACCTGCTGGCCGAGATGTCGAACACCCGCAAGGTGGTGCCGGCCAGCGTGCAGTTCGTGGACATCGGCGGCCTCGTCGAGGGGGCCAGCACCGGCGAGGGCCTGGGCAACCAGTTCCTGGCCCACATCCGCGAGGTCGACACCGTGGTCTTCCTGCTGCGGGCGTTCGTCGACGACGACGTGCCCGGCCCCTCGGACCCGCTCGAATGCCTGCGCGTGCTCGAGATCGAGCTGGCGCTGGCCGACCTCGAGACCGTCGAGAGCCGGGTGGAGAAGCGACGCAAGGCCGCCAAGCAGGACAAGTCGCTGGGGCCGCTGGTCGAGGCGCTCGACGCCGCTCACGCGCTGCTCGCCGAGGGCGTGCCGATCTACCGGGGCACCCTCACCGACGAGCAGCGGACCGTGCTCCGAGAAGGGTTCCTCCTCACCAACAAGCCGGTGCTGGCGCTGGTGAACGTGGGCGAGGACGACCTCGACCGCATCCCCGAGATCATCGCGCCGGTGGAGGCCGAGCTCGGCGCCCGCGCCGAGGTGATCGGCATGTGCGTCCAGCTCGAGGCCGAGGCGGCCCAGTTCAGCGGCGAGGAGCGCCTGGAGATGCTCGAGGCGCTGGGCCTGGGCGAGGGCGGCCTCGAGCGCTTCATCCACGCCGCCTACCAGCTCATGGGGCTGCGGACGTTCTTCACCACCGGCGAGAAGGAGACCCGGGCGTGGACGTTTCGCGCCGGCTCCAAGGCACCCCAGTGCGCCGGGCGGATCCACACCGACTTCGAGCGGGGCTTCATCCGCGCCGAGGTCATCCACTGGGACGAGCTGCTCGAGATCGGTTCCTGGTCCAAGGCACGCGAGGTCGGCAAGATCCGCGTCGAGGGCAAGGACTACGTGGTGGCCGACGGCGACGTCCTCGAGTTCCGGTTCAACGTCTAGTGGGTCGCTCGCCGGCTCGAACCGATGGCCTGGCTCCTGCGCGACGGTGAGGTGCTCGCCAGCCTGGAGGTGGCGTCGGACCGCCGGGCGCGGTCGCGGGGCCTGCTCGGGCGAGATGGCCTGGAGGGCGCCCTGCTGCTGGAGCGCACCCGCTCGGTCCACACCGTCGGGATGCGCTTCCCGATCGACGTGGCCGTGTGCGACGCCGACCTCGTGGTGCTGCGCACCCGTCGCCTCCGACCCGGTCGGGTGTCCATGCCGGTCCGCCACGGGCGCCAGGTGATCGAGGCCGAGGCCGGTGCCTTCGCCCGGTGGGGCCTGGTGGCGGGCGACCGGCTCGAGGTGCGCCCGTGACCGGTCGGCTGGTGCTGGTGGCCACGCCCATCGGCAACCTCGGCGACCTGGCGCCACGCGCCGTCGAGGCGTTGGCGGCGGCGGACCTCGTCTGCTGCGAGGACACGCGCCGTACCGGGCGACTGCTCCAGCACGCCGGGGTCCGCGCCGCCGCGCTGCGGGTGGTCAACGACCACACCGAGACGGGCGCGGTGGCTGACGTGGTGGCGCGTCTCGGGCGCGGCGAGGTGGTGGCGGTGGTGTCCGACGCCGGCATGCCCGGCATCTCGGACCCGGGCGAGCAGCTGGTGGTGGCGGCGGTCGCCGCCGGAGCCGTGGTGGAGGTGGTGCCGGGGCCGTCGGCGGCCATCAGCGCGCTGGTGGCCAGCGGGCTCCCGGCCGGGAGGTTCGCCTTCGAGGGCTTCCTGCCTCGCAAGGGCTCCGGGCGAACCGGGCGGATCGCCGAGGTGGCCGCTGAGCGGCGCACGATCGTGCTCTACGAGGCGCCGCACCGCGTGGCCCGCACGCTCGCCGACCTGGCTGCCGCCTGCGGTGGCGGGCGCCGGGTGGTGCTGGCGCGCGAGTTGACCAAGCTCCACGAGGAGAGCTGGCGCGGCACGCTCGTCGAGGCCGTCGCCCACGTCGCGGCCCAGGAGCCTCGGGGGGAGTACGTGGTGGTTCTCGACGGAGCGCCGGCCCCGGCCGCCGTCTCCGACGCCGAGGTGCGCGACGCGCTCGCCTCGGCCCGGGCCACCGGCGCCAGCACCCGAGATGCCGTGGCCGAGGTGGTGGCCCGCCTCGGCGTGGCCAAGCGGCGGGTCTACGACCTGGCCACCGAGGCGGCCGCTCCCCACGGTCCGGCCCGGGGCTGAGGTCGCGGGGCTGTGGTGATCGCCGACCCGTCGGCTGAGGTCCTCGACCTGGTGCGGGCCCTCGGCGACCCGGCTCCGTCGGTGGCGCCGGCCGCCTCCCAGCGGCGAGCGGAGCTGGTGCGGCGCCGGTTCGGGGTGGCGCTCCCGCCGCCGTTCGCCGGCGAGCCCGGCCCCGACGAGCCGGTCCGGGCGGCCACGGCGCACGACGGCGCCGCCATCGCCGCGGTCAAGTGGCGGGCCTTCGGGACCAGCTACCGGGGCGTGCTGCCCGACGCGTTCCTCGACCAGCGCGACGTGGTCCCGCCGGCGTCGTTCTGGACCGGGCGGGCCATGGTCCCGCCGAGTCGCCGGCACCGGCTGCTGGTCTGGGGACGGCCCGGCCGGGTCTTCGGCTACGTCGACACCGGGCCGGCCGATGTCGATGGTGCGGTCGGTGAGGTGTTCGAGCTCTACGTCGATCCGACGGCACAGGGCCGCGGTGGCGGTGCCCGCCTGCTCGCCGCGGGCCGGGGCGCGTTGGTCGACGCCGGGTTCGCCCGGCTCGAGCTGTCGGTGGTGGCCACCAACGCCGGGGCGCAGGCCTTCTACCGGCGCCAGGGCTGGGGGCCCACCGGGCGGGTGGACCACGTCGACCTCGGCTCGCTCGCCTTCGACGAGGTGCGGTTCTCGCCGGAGGCGATGCCGGCCGGCGGGGACGCGCCGGGCGAGGCGCGCTCGTAGGCTGGTGGGCGGTGTACGACGATGATGCGTTCGACCCGCCCCTCCCGTCCCGGGTGGTGGCGTGGAGCCGAGGGTCGGTCGTCGGCGCGGTCATGACGGGGTGGGCGCTCGGGCTCCAGGAGGTGCTCGAGCCCAAGCGCGACGCCGCCATCGTGATCGAGGTCGACGAGGCCGGAGAGCCCCACGACCTCCCGATCCGGTTGTTCCTCGATCCCGACGACCCTTCGGGCAGCCTGTGCATCATCCGGCGTGACCCGCCACCGCCGGTCGTCTGAGCGCGCGTCCACGTTCAGGTGGTTTCACCGTCCGCGGGTATCCGAACAAATGCTCCGATTTGGGCCAAATGACTCATGCCCGCAGGCACGGAGCGTGGTCAACTGGCGCCAGCGGATCACGCCTTCGGGGGTGACCGCACCGCATCGATAGGTGTGGGGGAGATTTCTGGCAGACGGTTCGGGGGGAGCGTCGGTCGGAATGGCATCGGGAGTGTCGGTTCACCCGGCACTCCCGATTCCGCGTCCGGACCTGAGTTCGGGGCTCGAGGCCGCCCCCGCTAGCGTTGCCGCCGGCCGTCCCCAAGGAGTTCTGCGTGTCCCGATCCCCGATCCGCCGTCACCGCGCCGCCGCCCCGATCCTGGTGGCGGTGGTGGCCCTCGGCCTGCTGGGCGGCTGCGCCGGCCAGCGAGACCCCGGCAGCTACACCGACGCGGTCGAGAAGAACTTCATCACCGGGTGCGTCGGGACGTCGAAGGACGATGCCGCCAGCGGTGACGGGGCCGAGAGCGCCGACGTGTGGGGTCGGGCCGACTGCCAGTGCGCCTACGACGCCATCAAGAAGGACGTTCCCTTCAGCGAGTTCAAGCAGCTCAACGCCGACCTGATCGAGGAGCCGGGCCCGCTCCCCGAGTCGTTCACCAAGGCCTTCGCCGACTGCGACTCGAAGTAGCCGGCGCGCCTGGGCTGCTCGGCGCAGATTCTGCGCAGAATCTACCGGGTGATGTTCATGGCCAACGCCGACCACACCCCCGAGCTCTACGCCGAGGGCGACGTGGTGGAGGACGGCTCGCTCGGCACGATCATCGCCATGCTGCAACGGGCCATCGACGCCGGTCGGATCCGCCCCGACGCCGGCGACGCCGTGGTGCTCACCTACGTGCTCTGGACCGCGCTGCACGGCGTGGTCAGCCTGGCGATCGGTCGGCCCAACCTTCCCGGCCCCTCGGTCGACGACAAGGTCGATGCCATGATCCGCGCCCTGCTCCACGGCATCGCATCGCCCCCGCTCGGGTGATCGACCGCCGTCGCCGCTAGCCCGCTGCCGGGGGTGAGGCGGCCTTCGGCTTCTTCGGCGGTGGCGGAGGCATGCGCTTGGGGAAGGCGACGGCCTCCTCGGGCCAGCGGTTGCGGCTGACCCGGCTCAGGCGGTCCATGAGGGCGATGGCGGCCGGGTCCTCCTCGGCCGGCTTCACCAGGATCGCCCCGGCCTTGGCCATGCGGGTCATCACCTCGCGGCCCAGCTCGGTGCGGACCACCGTGAGGGTCCAGTCGTTGAACTTCCCGATGCCGCCGGTGGAGATGTCGGCGTGCTCGGCGGAGAAGTCGGGGCAGTGGTTGCAGCCCTCGCGGGTCCAGGCGTGGCACTCCTTGAGCGGCACCTCGTGGTAGCCGCCGTCGTGGGTCCACAGCTGGAAGACGCCCTTGATGTTCATCTTCTTGATGGTGTGGCGGGCGATGCCGTACTTGGCGTCGAAGAGCTCGTCGAAGATGCGGTCGTCGAAGGTCTTCGAGCACAACAGGCCGATGTTGAACTTGACGGGCTTGCCGACCTTGCCGATCTTGCGGCTCCACATCACCGCGGGCGCCGAGGTCTGGCATCCCATGCCCACCAGGGCCAGGTCCTTCAGGCCCCGCTCCACCGCCTCGTCGTACGCGAGCCAGTTGGCGCAGTAGGTGTAGCGGCTGCCGGCCGCGGCCAGCACCTCCTCCTTGTTGGTGGCGACGCCGGGCTTGGCCCGCCAGGTGGACCCATCGCCCTCCAGGTACGACACCAGGGCACCGTCGATGTAGCCCTCGTCGAGCAGCCAGATGAGGATGGCCGACACCAGCCCGCCGTCTTGGCCCAGCTCGTGCACGTGGTCGTCGGCGGCGCGCACGAGCAGCGTCTGCTCGGCGATGCCGTGGAGCTCGTCGATCTCGCGGGCCCGGCCGAACAGGTGCTCGTCGGCGGTGGGCTCCCAGTCCCGGAAGCGCGGGCAGGCCCGGGTGCACGACGTGCAGCCCTTCTGGCCGTGGGTGCAGTCGGTGGGGCCGAGCTCGTCCTCGAGGTGGAACGGGCGGTAGCCGCCCTCGCGGTGCTCGTAGCCGATCACGTCGTGGGGGCACGAGATCACGCACGCCGAGCAGCCGGTGCAGAGCCCCGAGGTGATCACCTCCGCGTAGAGCTCGGCCCACTGATGGGTCCAGCGGCCCTCCTCTCGCGTGAGGTCGATCTCGGCGGGGGGACCCTCGGTCACCGTCATGGTCGGCATCGTAGGGGGAGGACGCGCCGGGCTGGCACGGACTTGACCCATT
>CAZIVZ010000246.1:0-5465 GCA_964542495.1 uncultured Aquihabitans sp. | reverse complement strand
CTCATCGACCACTGCGAGTTCGACACGATCTACCACGAGCACCACTGCTACTTCTCGTGCACGGCCATCGACATCCTCGTGCGCCGGCACGGCCTGTTCCTCAACGACGTCGAGTACTTCCCGTCGTTGCACGGCGGGACCCTGCGGTGGTACGTCGGGCGCCACGAGGACGTGTCGCCGGCGGTCGTGCACCACCTGGACCAGGAGCGGACCTCGGGCATGACCTCGAGCGCCTTCTACCGCGACTTCGCGCAGCGGGTGGAGACCACGCGCACCGAACTGCGCGAGCTGCTGGGCTCGCTGCGCGCCGCGGGCAAGACCATGGCCGGCTACGGGGCGGCGGCCAAGGGTGCCACCCTCTTGAACTTCTGCGGGCTCGATCGCTCGCTGGTGGACTTCGTGGTCGATCGCAACGTGCACAAGCAGGGCAAGCTGATGCCCGGCACCCACCAACCGATCTTCGACCCCGCGGTCCTGCTCGAGCGCCAACCCGACTACGTGCTGCTGCTGGCGTGGAACTTCGCCGACGAGATCGCCGAGCAGCAGGGCGATTACCTCGACCGCGGCGGCCGCTTCATCGTGCCCGTCCCCACCCCACGCATCCTCTGAGGAGCCCCCGGTGACCGTCCGACACTGCCCGAGCTGCGGATCCGATCGCCTCGAGCTGTTCCACGAGCTCGACGGGGTGCCCGCCCACAGCTGCCTGCTGCTCGACGACCAGGCGGAGGCCGTCGGCTACCCGACGGGCTCGCTCGCGCTGGCGGTGTGCACCACCTGCGGGTTCATCACCAACACCCGGTTCGACGTCTCGATGAACGAGTACTCGGACACCTACGAGGAGACCCAGGGCTTCTCCCCCACCTTCAACCGCTTCGCCGAGGAGCTGGCCCAGGACTGGGTGGACCGCTTCGACATCCGCAACAAGCGCGTGCTGGAGATCGGCTGTGGCAAGGGGGAGTTCCTGGCCCTCGTCTGCCGGCTCGGCGAGAACCAGGGCTTCGGGGTCGATCCGGCCGTGGCGCCCGGTCGGCTCACCGACGAGGACCGGGCTCGCTGCACGTTCATCCCCGAGCTCTACACGCCGGCCCACGGCACCTTCGACGCCGACGTGGTGCTGTGCCGCCACACCCTGGAGCACATCGCCCCCGTGGGCGAGTTCGTCCGGCTGATCCACGACCAGTTCGCCGACCGACCCGCCACGCCGATCCTGTTCGAGCTGCCCGACGTCGGCCGCGTCCTCGACGAGATCGCCTACTGGGACCTCTACTACGAGCACTGCTCGTACTTCACCCCTGGCTCGCTCGCCCGCCTGTTCCGCCAGGAGGGGTTCGAGGTGAGCGGCCTGTGGACGGCGTTCGACGACCAGTACATCCTGCTCGAGGCCACCGTCGGTGCCGGTCCGGTGGCCGACGCGCCCCTCGCGATCGAGGAGTCGCCCGAACAGGTGGTGGCCCGCGCCCGCTCCTTCGCCGATCGGTACGCCCTCCACCTGAAAGACGGGCGGAGTTGGCTGGCGGGTGAGCGCGACGCCGGTCGGCGGGTGGTCATCTGGGGTGCGGGCTCCAAGGGCGTCGCGTTCCTCACCACCCTCGATGCCGACGGCGTGATCGATCGCGCCGTCGACATCAACCCGTACAAGCAGGACAAGTTCCTCGCCGGCACGGGGGTCCCGGTGGTCTCACCCGAGTCGCTGCGCCAAGACCCGCCCGATACGGTGATCCTCATGAACGCGGCCTACGTCGAGGAGGTGCGTGCCCACCTGGCACGCCTCGGTCTCAGCGCCGTCGTGACCACCGCCGACCTCCCCGGCGCATGACCGACACCCTCGCCCACCGCGGAGCCGCGTCACCGCCGCTGGCGCTCGGCCTGCCCGTGTACAACGGCGCCCGCTACGTCGGCGAGGCCATCACCTCGCTGCTCGAGCAGACCTACGGCGACTTCGTGCTCATCGTGTCGGACAACGCGTCCACCGACGACACCGAGGAGATCTGCCGGACGCTGGCCGCTGGCGACGAGCGGATCCGCTACGTGCGCAGGCCCGAGAACATCGGGGCGGTGGCGAACTTCAACGGGACCTTCGAACTGGCTCGCCCGTACCGAACCCCGTTCTTCAAGTGGTGCGCCCACGACGACGTGTGCGCCCCGCGGTTCCTCGAGCGGTGCGTCGAGCACCTCCAGGCCAGCCCCGACGCCGTGCTCGCCCATCCCCGCACGGTCCTCATCGACGAGGACGGCCACGAGCTCGTGGGCTTGGCCGAGGAGGGGCCCCGCGCCCGAGGCCACACGCCGGTGCAGCGCTTCCGGGACCTGGTGCTGAACGAGGTGTGGTGCTTCCCCATCTTCGGGGTCATCCGGACCGCCGTCCTCGACGAGTCCGGTCTGTTCCTGCCGTTCAGCTCGGCCGACAAGGTCCTGCTGTCCAAGCTGGCCCTGATCGGCGGCTTCGAACTGGTCCCCGAGGTGCTGTTCCTGCGGCGGGCGCACGACGAGCAGCTCACCGTGATGACCCCGGCGGCGAAGGCGGCGTGGGCCGGGCGCCGCTTCCACCGGCTCCCCGAGCCCGTGCTCGCCCTGCGCGGCTACCTCCAGGCGATCCAAGACGTCGAGCTCACCCTCAAGGAACGCAACCAGGCGCGCCTCGTGGTGGCCCGCCTCGTGACCCAGCGGGACAAGTTCCAGAAGGTGTTCCGCCCCGGTCCGTACAACTACTTCGGATGGCGAGGCCGAGAGGACGCCGAGCCGTACGGGCACCTCAACCTGGACCGGGGCGAGCGCCTCACCGGCGTCGGCGAGGCCACGACCGGATGCTCCGCCATCGGCGAGGTGCCAGCCGGTCCCTGATCCATCCGCTCAGGTCCGGAGCGGCGTCAGTGCACCGAGGCGCGCAGGTGGCGGCGCACCTGGGCCGGGGTGAGGCCCACGAACTCGGCGATGATCGCAACGTCGTCGCGCCGGATCACCCCGCCGCCGGACCGGTGGGAACGGACCGAGCGGGTGAACTCGCCGATCAGCGCCTCCAGCGTCTCGATGGGGATCTTCGCCGTGTGCGGCTCCGGGTCGGCGTCTTCGCGCAGGTCGATCACCTCCTCCGCTCCGGCTTCGGTGATGCTCTCGGGCAGCAGGTCGTGCACCGGTACGCCGTAGAGCTCGGCGAGGGCGTACAGCCGGCTGACGGTGATGGTGCGGTCTCCCCGCTCGTAGGAACCCAGGGTCGACGTCTTGATCGCCCGCCGCGACGCGGCCGTGGCGCCCTCGAGGGTGAGGCCCAGGGCCAGGCGCACCTCGCGCAGGCGCTGGCCGACCTTCAGTCGGACGTTGTCCTCCTGGTCGTCTCCCAGGAACTCTGGTTCCGTCTCACCGCCCACCAACGCCCCCTCGGGCCTCTCCCGCTCCACGGCAGGTGGCCGTGCTGACGGACCCGCCCCGCCCCGCAACGACCACTGCCTGCTCTTTCCAAACCTAGACGGGTGCCTCCTGCCGTGCAACGGGTCCCCTCGGGCCATCCCCGGTGGCTCAGACGCCCTTCGTGGCGAGCATCGAGGGCAAGGTGGTCAACAAGATGCGGGCATCGGCGCGCCAGGAGCAGGTCTCCACGTACCGGATGTCGATCTCGGTGTGGAGGTGCATGTCCTGGGGCTTCTCCGCCTCTTCGGAGATCTGCCAGAGCCCCGTCAACCCGGGACGCACGGCGTGGCGCCGGTGCTGCCACGGCTCGTACCGCTCCACCACCGACGCCACCTCCGGGCGCGGCCCCACGAGGCTCATCTCACCCCGGCACACGTGCACGAGCTGCGGGAGCTCGTCGAGGCGATAGGCCCGCAGCCAGCGGCCGAGGGGCGTGTGGCGCGGATCGTTCTCCGACTTGTGCGTCTCGCGACGCTCCTCGCCTTCGGGCGCCCGAGCCGTCGGGTGGTTGGCCCGTCGGTCCGGGAGCATCGTGCGAAACTTCAACATCTCGAACGTCTTGCCGTGCAGGCCGACGCGCTGCTGTCGGAACAGCACCGGCGAGCCGAGCCGGATGCGCACCAGGATCGCGATCACGAGGAGCAGTGGGCTCAGGGCGATCAGGGCCACCGTGGCCACGGCACGATCGAACGCCAGCTTCGGCCCCTCGATGTAGGCCTCCGTCTGCGGCGGCAGGTCGCACCGGCCCGCGTCCGCCTCGACGCCCGCATCGGCCGTGGTGTCGGCATCGGCTCCCGCTTCGGCCTCCACCACCACCGGGAGACGGCGCCTGACGCGCTCCACCCGATGGTCCTGCGCTCGCATGATGGTCGACATGTCGCACCCCACCCCCGCCTGGCACCGGGGCTCATCACCCCATCTGCCCGATTTGCCCACACCTTGCCCGCTACTCTCCCGGCGTGTTGATGCCGGATGACACCACGGAGCGTAGTAAATTCGGACATCGAGCGAAAGTGCTGGCGGGACACGAGTTCGTTCCGATGGGTAACGTGCCGGAGCGAGCGACGGAGCAACGGCTCCGGAGCAGTCGGGAGTTGAGGAGCGCATGGATCAGCCGGGCACCGGAACCACACTGCCGGGTGCGGCATGGCGGCACCGCTGGTTCGTGGCCGCCATGACGCTCCTGGGCGCGCTGGTCGGGTTGGTGGTGTCGGCCAGGGGTGGGACGGCCTACCAGGCGACGGCTTCGCTCGTGGTGTCCAACACCGAGACGACCACGTCGGCCGAGGGCGGCGCGATCATCGACACCAACCCCGAGCGGTACGTGGCCGACCAGGTGGCCATCTTGAAGCTGCCCACGGTGTCGGACCTGGCGGCGAAGACCGCGAACGAGGCGTTGGGGCGCAAGAAGGACAAGACCCTGCCCACCGATCTCACGGGCGACGACGTCCGCGCCATGCAGTCGGTGTCCAACGTCACCGGCACCAACCTGATCGAGATCTCGGCCACCTCGGACCGCCCGGTGGTGGCCCGCGTCGTCGCCGACGCGCTGGCGTCGTCCTACCAGTCCGTCCGCAGCTCGCAGAACCAGACGGCGAGCTCGCTCGAGGCACTCGAGGCTGCGCTCACCGCCAACCAGACCGACCTGGCCGACGTCGAGCGCCAGATCACCGACCTCCGGGCGGTCGAGGGGGGCACCAGCCTCAACGTCCAGTACCGTCGGCTGCTCGAGCAGATCGGGACCACCGGGCCCACCGAGGGCGTCGACGCCACCGTCGCCGCCATCGACTCGCTCCAGCGGATCGAGCGGCAGATGCCGTCGTTCGCGCCGCTCTACGCCCGGCGCGACGGGTTGCTCCAGCAGGGCATCTCGATCCAGGGCCAGATCGACGCCACCAGCGGCGAGGGCCAGAAGGTCAAGAGCAACATCGCCGTCTTCTCCCCGGCGCAGGCGCCGGTGCAGGTCGCGAGCCTCGGCAGCACCACGCTGGTGGGCCTCGGAGCCGTGTTCCTGGGCGGGGTCGCCGTCGCCCTCGCCTACTGGCGCGACTCCCGCCGCC
>CAZIVZ010000245.1:0-5473 GCA_964542495.1 uncultured Aquihabitans sp. | reverse complement strand
CAAGATCGTGGGCAAGTCCTTCGCCGACATCCGCGTGGTCATCGCCGGCGCGGGTGCCGCCGGCGTGGCGATCGCCAAGATCCTCATGAACGCCGGCGTGGGCAACGTGGTGGCGTGCGACCGCCAGGGCGCCATCCACCGGGGGCGCACCGACCTCAACGACGTGAAGCGGGTCTTCGCCGAGATCACGAACCCCGAGCAGATCACCGGCTCCCTGTCCGACGTGTTGCCCGGCGCCGACGTGTTCATCGGGGTGAGCGCGCCGGACCTCATCGGGCCCGACGACCTCCGCAAGATGGCCACCGACCCGATCGTGTTCGCCATGTCCAACCCCAACCCGGAGATCCGACCGGAGCGGGCCAAGGACCTGGTGGCGGTCATGGCCACCGGGCGCAGCGACTACCCGAACCAGATCAACAACGTGCTGGCCTTCCCGGGCATCTTCCGTGGTGCCCTCGACGCCGGCGCCACCGACATCACCGAGCACATGAAGGTGGCGGCCGCCGAGGCCATCGCCAACGCCGTGTCGGACGACGAGCTGCGCCCCGGGTTCATCATCCCGTCGGTGTTCGACGATCGGGTGGGCCCGCTGGTGGCCGCCGCCGTCGCCCGGGCCGCCGTGGCCGACGGCGTCGTCCGCAAGCTGCGGTAGCCCTGGGCCTGTCCGCCGTCGGCGCGGGCTACAGGCAGAGGGCCGGGTCGCCGGTCCGGCACCGATCTGCGATCATCCGGTCATGGTGCGCTCCGCCTCGACGTCCGGCGCCTCGCCGTCGGCGCGCGACCAGCTGGTGACGGCGGCCGAGGAGCTCTACGCGGCCCGAGGGATCGACGGCGTGAGCCTGCGCGAGATCAACGCCGCCGCCGGCGCCCGCAACGCCAGCGCCCTGCAGTACCACTTCGGCGACCGGGCCGGCCTGCTCCAGGCGGTGCTGGCCAAGCACCGCGCCGGCGTCGAGGCGCGCCGACACGCGCGGCTCGACGAGATCGAGGCGGAGGGCGGTGGTGACCTGCGGTCGTTGGCCGCTGCGCTGGTGCTGCCGCTGGCGGCCGAGCTCGACGAACCCGGAGGTCCGGGGTACCTCCAGGTCCTGAGCGACCTGGCCAACCGGCCGCACCCCGCCATCGACCCCGCCTCGCTCGAGGACCCCACCGACTCGACCTACCGGTGGCGGGCCGCGGTGGAGCCCCTCCTGTCGCCCGAGGCGGTGGTGCTCCACCGGCGGTTCGTGGCCATCCGCTTCACCCTGGCCGAGCTGGCCCGGCGCACCCGCGATCGGCGGGGCAACGGCGACGAGCTGTTCGTGGCCGACCTGGTGGACCTGGTGGCCGGGCTGCTCAGCGCCTCGGTGTCGGCCCAGACGGTGCGCGCTGCCGACGCGCGCCGTCGCGCCCGCGCCGAGCGGACCGCTAGCCGCGACGGCGGCGCCCCAGGTCCACCGGCACCCGCTTGAAGCTGTTGTTCAGGTTGGAGCGCAGGCGCACGGGCTCGGCGGTCAGGGCCACGTCGGGGAAGGCGGCCAGCAGCTCCTCGAAGAAGACGCGCCCCTCGAGGCGGGCGAGGTGCACCCCGAGGCAGAAGTGCTCGGCGATGCCGAACGAGAGGTGGGGGTTGGGCGAGCGGTGGATGTCGAAGCGCTGGGCGTCATCGAACACGGCGTCGTCGCGGTTGGCCGACGTGTAGTACATGGCCACCTTGTCTCCGGCGGCGATCTCCACGCCACCGAGCACCGCCGCCGCCGTGGCCGTGCGACGGAAGTAGTGCAGCGGGTTGGCCCAGCGCAGGATCTCCTCAACCGCGCCGGGGATGAGGGCCGGGTCGTCGCGGACCAGGGCGAGCTGGTCGGGGTGGGCGAGCAGGGCCACCAGCCCGGAGGAGAGCATGGTCTTGGTGGTGTCGTTGCCGGCGGTGACCAGCTGCACGAAGAAGCTGCCGAAGTCGACGTCGGACATGGCCTCGCCGCCGAAGTCGCCGTCGAGGATCAAGGTGGTCAGGTCGGGTCGGGGTTCGACGAGGCGGCGGCTGGCGGCGAAGTCGATGGCGTAGATGGCCATCTCGATCGAGGCCGAGAAATCGGGCTCGGCACCGTCGGTGCCGGGCGGGGCGAGGTCGGGGTCCTGGCCCGAGGTCTGGCGCTCGGCGAGGGTGTGGAGCAGCCCCCAGTCGGCCTCGGGCAGCCCCATCAGGCGGCCCATCACCCGGGTGGGGAGGCCGGAGGTCACGTCGTGCACGAACTCGACCCACGGCCCCCGTTCGGTGGCCTCGTCCATGAGCTCCCGGCAGATGGCGCGGATCTGGGGCTCGAGGCCGCCGATCACCGACGCCTTGAACGCCTCGGCCAGCGGGCGCCGGTAGGTGCCGTGTCGGGGCGGGTCCATGGCCAGGAGCATGTTGCGCATCATCTCGAGGCTCTCCGGTGGGAGGTCCTCGAGGACGACGCCGCCCAGCTCGGCCGAGTAGGTGGCGGGGTCGCGAGCCACCGTCACCACGTCGGCGTGACGGAGCACGGCGTGGAACCCGCCGCCACCGGGCAGCTCCTGCCATGCCACGGGGGTGGACCGTCGCAGTTCGGCGATCTCCTCGTGGGGCACCCCGTCGGTGAACGTGTTGGGGTCGCCGAGGTGGATCACGTGCGGTCCTCCCGTTCGAGGGCGAGCCCGGCGATGGCGATGAGCAGGTTGCGGTCGATCACGTCGGGCCGCCCGATCTCCACGTCCACCACCAGGGTGCCGCGACGCGTGATCACGTGGGTGCTCCCGGGCGTGCCGATGCCGACCCGGGCATCGTCACCCAGGCCGGGGACGGGCTCGGCGTCGGTGAGCCGGGCGACCTTCGAGTCGAAGTAGGCGACGCCGTCGGGGTGGGCCAGGACCGTGAGGCTGGCCGTGCCGGTGCCGTCCTTGGTGAGCGAGAACCAACAGCCGGTGCCACCCCGGGCCGGGCCCTGGAGCACGTCGGACACGTCCTGCACGGCGCCCACGGTGAGGCCCTCGACGCCGAGACCGGTGAGGTCGGGCGCGGTGATCGACGCGCACGTGCCCACGTCCCGGGCCTTCGTGGCGACGGTGCCGGGGGTGCTGGTGCTGGTGCTGGTGGCGGCGGCGGCTTCGCCGTCGGCCTTCGAGACCGCGGGGCCGGGCGCCACGGTGGTGGACGGCGCGGGGCCGATCGTGGACCCGCCGTCGTTGCCGCACGCCACGGGACCCAGCACCAGGCCCAGCGCGAGCAGCGCGGCGGACCGCCTCGAGCGTCGGCTCATCGGCGCGTGAAGCCGAGCTGGAGGGAGCGCACCGCGGTGACGAAGATGTTGGCCTCCAGGTCGGGCGGGCCGATGACCTCGAGGTCGGTCAGCTCCGCGGTGAGGCGGGTGAACAGCAGGCCGAGCTCGTAGCGAGCCAGCGAGGCGCCCAGGCAGAAGTGGGTGCCGAAGCCGAAGGCCACGTGGGGGTTGGGGTGGCGGCGGATGTCGAAGCGGTCCGGCTCAGCGAAGACCCGCTCGTCCCGGTTGGCCGACGGGTACGCGAGCAGCAGGCGGTCGCCCTCGGCGATGGACGCACCGCCGAGCTCGGTGGGGCGCGAGGCCACCCGGAAGAAGTTGTTGAGGGGCGTGACCCAGCGGATGAGCTCCTCAACCGCGGCGGGTACCAGGGTGGGGTCGGCGGCCATGGCCTCCCACTGCTCGGGGTGATCGGCCAGCGTGGCCAGGCCGCGGGCGATGACCGTGCGCGTGGTCTCGGCACCACCCGAGATCACCAGGCCGGTCTCGTTGACCAGCGTCTGCATCGTCACCGGACAGCCGCCCACCTCGGCGTGGGCCCACACCGACACCAGGTCGTCGGCCGGTCGGGCCTGCCGGGCCTCGAACAGCTCCAGCAGCGGTGGGCTGAACTCCCCGATGGTCTCGAAGAACTCGGTGGCCGCCTCGGCGTCGCGCGGCAGGGCGTCGTAGCGCATGAGGCGCTCGGACCACCGTCGGATGTCCGGCCAGCGGTCCTCGTCGAACCCGAGCAGGTGGGCGGTGAGGCGAGCAGGCAGCGGGGCCGCCAGCTCGGACACCACCTCCAGGGAGCCGTGCCCCACGAAGCCGTCGACGAGCTCCTCGATCAGGGCCGACAGGTAGGGGCCCAGGGCGCGCACCGCCTTGGGGGTGAACCGGCGCGACACGAGCTGGCGCTGCTCGGCGTGGCGCGGGTCGTCGAGCGAGATCATGTTGTCCTCGCCCGGCGCGTGGAAGGAGCGGTAGCCCCGGCTGCTCACGAACGTGTCGTCGCGGCGTTCGGCTTCGAGCAGCTCGGGGTGGCCGAGCACGAGCCACAGCCCGTTGGCGTCGTCTCGCACCACGGGCCCTGCCGCCCGCAGCTCGCGGAGCGCGGCATGGGCGGCCGGGAGGTCGACCCAGAACTCGGGGTCGAGCAGGTCGGGCACGGGTGGGGCGGTGGTCGACACGGCGGTCAGGTTAGGAGGGGGCGAACGGGGCGCGGTGGGCGTCCGGTCAGCCTGCCCGAGGAACGAGGGCCGAGTACACGGGCAGGTCGAGCATGGTCTTGACCCCCGGGTCGGCGGCGACGACGGCTGGGATGGCGTTGATCACGTGCATGGCGGTGGCCAGGCAGCCGGCGTGGTTGTGGTCGCCGCGCTCGGAGCTGAGCGACAGTTCGATGGCCACGTTGGGCTCGCCGCTGATCGCGATGCGGTAGCCGTGGCCCTGGGGCCAGTCGGGGGCGTCGGAGTCGCGCAGGCGGGTGACGTGCTCCACCACGAGCCGCTCCTCGCCGCCGGCGACGCCGACGATCTCGAAGCGCATGCCCGAGATGGTGCCGGCACCGATGGGGCCCGAGGCGATCTCGAAGTCCCGATCGGCGCGGATGACCTCGTGGCGCTCGACGATCTCGTCGAGCTCGAGACCGATGGCCGCCGCCACCAGCTCGAGCACCGGGCCCCATGCCAGCGCGGTGGAGCCCGGGGAGAGCAGGAGCGACTCGCTGGGCTCGTGCTTGGAGAACCCCATGATCTCGAACATGGTGAAGGGGTTGTCCCAGGTGGCGTAGTTCACGATCTCGGCCATGCGGACCGTGTTGACCTCCTTGCAGAGGGCGAGGGCCGGGATGGTGGCGCCGGCGTTGCCGTAGCCCGGGTCGATGCCCGACGTGTAGAAGGACGTGCCGCCCTCGAGGCAGGCCCGCTGGAGCTGCTCGTGGAAGCCGGCCTGCTTCGGGAAGAGCAGGGGCACGAACGAGGTGTTCACCACGTTCTTGCCGCCGGCCAGCATCCGGCACAGGTCGTCGACCACCTCGCCGGGGCGCACGTCCGAGTGGGCCATGTAGCAGATGCAGTCGGCGTCGCTCGCGAGCAGGGCCTCGGCATCCTGGGTGGCGGTGACGCCGAGGGGCCCGACGCCGCAGAGCTCGCCGGCGTCGCGCCCGGCCTTGTCGTCGCTGTGCACCCACAGGCCGGCCAGCTCGAGATCGGGGTGCG